>JBFYLN010000089.1:0-5264 GCA_041305425.1 Microcaldota archaeon
TTATCTGACCTGCTCAGTTATTTGATAAATGACCAGCAGAACCGGCTCAAGAAATTCGGGTCTGAACTGAACATACTTTCGATATTCTACCTTTCCACCTGCATCGTGCTTCCGACATTCGGGCTGATATTCATAATCATGATGTCGTCGTTTTCATTGATCGTGATCAACAATACTACGCTGGCAATAATGATTTTCTTTGTCGCAATATTCAATATGATGTTCCTTGGCATGATAAGAAGCAGGAGACCTGTAGGTATGCTATGAATGTCAAAAAGAAACAGGGAATTTTATGATTGATTGGTACATAAAACGCGTTGGGAAAATGCTTGAGTATGCGGATATCCCAGTCACACCAAGGAAATTTCTCTGGTTTAATTTGTGGTTCTCGATCCTCGGTTCCCTGATCTGGATCATCCCGCATGTGAAGAATCCGATCAATGGGATTTATGCGATCACCACATTCTTTTTCCTGATCAACATCGGATTGTTCTCTTTCCTTGTAATCGTGAAAAACAAGAGGGCAGAAGCTGCGCAGGAATACCTTCCGGATTACCTCCTGCTTTTTGCCAACAACATCCGCTCTGGCTACACGCCTGAGCAGGCAATGATCGTTTCCGCGAAAAAGGAATTCGGCGTATTGAGCGTGGAAGTGAAACGCGCGATGCGGGGGGGAATTTCGAATAAGCCTATTGAAGAACTGCTTCCAAAGATCGGAGAAAGCATTGATTCGAATGTGATCCGGAATACGTTTTCACTAATCGCCGAAGGAGTGCAATCAGGAGGGGAGCTGGCAAGGCTGCTTGAACAGACATCTTATGATGTGCGAAAATTCGACTCTGTGCGGAAAGATATTGATTCGGTTATCAGTGTGTACCAGCTTTTCATCGCTTCAGCTGCTTGTGTTGCAGCGCCGCTTTTAATTTCGACCTCCGGGTTCATAGTCAATATCATCTTGTCGATCCGAAGCAAAGTCACCCCGTCTGAAATGCTCAGCAGCAAGACATTCTTCCTGAATTCGAGCGTGCCGATGATAGATAGCACATCCCTTCTTGTGTTCTCATTCATCTCGCTTCTGGTCATAACATTCTTCGCTTCGCTTGCGATTGGGCTCATTGGAAAAGGGAAACACACAGAAGGGCTGAAATTTTTCCCGATCATGTTTGCAGTTGCTTGCGCAATCTTCATCGTGATCAGGGGACTGCTCGAAGTCGGGCTTGGCGGATTGTTCCATGTCAATTAGATAACTTTGGAATAATTTTACCCGTTATTTTATTGCCAACCCTATTGCCGCCTGCCGATACGCGAGAGCTGCTTGCTTGAGAAGTTTCTTCTTCATCCAAAATCGCGATTCGGTTAATGATTCGCGGATAAGCGCATTTCCTTGTTCCATTTGTCCGATGGCAGATTCCAAGTACTTATCATTTGTTTTTTTCAACTCAATAATAATGTAGCGGGGGTTTCTCTGGCCGATTTTCCTTGCGAAATTCTCAATCAAGGACCTTGCGTCCTTTCGCCAACCGTTTTTTCCGTCACTGATAGAACTTTCGATTAACGAATATGCAACACCAAGTTCGCTCCGCTCATATTCACTTTTTATGTGTTTTGAGCTTTCTTCGATTAGCAAAAGAGATTCATGATGCTTCCCTTGCGTGATTTTTTCCCCTGCCTTGCGCAGCTTCTTTATCACTTCCCAATCCATCGCGAGATTCAGTCCGACTTTGATCGCTTCATTGCTAACAAGCGTTCCTGAAAGCTCGATTAAAAGATTGCTTAGGCGCTTATCCCTGACCAAGCGAAGACCTTCTTCGCGTGGTGCATTGTACCTGTCGATACGGAGAATCTGCCGCTCGCGCCAGCGGTTGTGCCTTTCCTTGAATGCGACAAGCTTTGCGCAAGCACTTGAAATAAGGTTCGTCCTTTTGAAAGCGTTTTCTTCTTTTGCCGCATTCCTTAGCAAATCCGGAACCGCATCAAGCTTCCATTTGGCAAGGAGCTTGTATCCTGAAGTTTTCTTGAGTGCGGCTTTTGCAATTGAATCTAACTGAGATGACAGGTGCAAAATCTCTTCGCTTTTTAGGCCAGCGTTTTTTGTATACAATATCGCGTGTATCTGATCTATCGCGTTTGCCAATCGCTCATTTCGTTCGCGTTCCAGATCATGCGATTTTCGCATATGCTTCAGGCTTCGTACTGCATTATATATGTCCGTCTCGCAATAGAATATTTTCCTTGGGATCGGATCGCCTTCCTTGAAATCCGCTCCCATCTGTTCTATGATTTCACGATTAAAGCCAAGCTGGACCATGCTTCCATTCTTTTTTGTTTTGAGGTCCACCTTGCGGCCGCGCTCGTCCCGGCCATAGATCCGCTCATCTTCTATGCCTTCCACTAATATCGGCCTTTTTTCGATAAACCTTTGCTGCGATCTGCTTTTCTCCTGCCTTTGCTGTTGCATGCGGCTAGCGAGGGCATTGGCATCTTTTTCCTTATTTCCAATCGGCGTTTTGATTTGTGACATGAATAGGTATTGAAAGCAACACTTTAAAATATTGGATATCCATCTGCGCAGGTCAGTATCTGCAGGCCAGGTTCAGCAGGTCAGATGAAATGCGCCGATCGTCTCTGGCCCTTCCAAACGATTGTATTCGTGCACTGCATCTGCTGTCTTTGCTTCAATCAGCTTGATATTGTTCATCCTGCAATACTCCTTCACTTCCGAATCGATTTTCATAACTCCGGAATGCCCTGTTCCGATAACTAGAATTTTTGGTTTTGCTGCCATGACATCCACGAGGTCTTTCATCGTAAGCATGTGGCCGGTTTCACGGAACCAGGTTGTTTTCAGGTGATCCGGAAAAATAATCAGGTCATTCATGTACTCCTTTCCTTCGATAATCATCCTGCCAAAATCGTAAGATTCAATCATTGCAATAAACCCCCTAAGGTCGTCTGCCTGCTTCCCATGATCTCTTTGAGTAATGTACTTTCAGATACGAAACGTGTTAGCGGAAGCTTGAGTTTTGTGGAGATATGGAACATGGCGCTTTTTAAAGAATCGAATTCGATTGGCGGCGCAAGAAGCGCATTACGGACATTTTCCCGTACATTAAAAACCCCGAGCGGAACGTAATCTTC
Source organism: Microcaldota archaeon (assembly GCA_041305425.1). Lineage (GTDB taxonomy): Archaea > Micrarchaeota > Micrarchaeia > Anstonellales > Bilamarchaeaceae > CAILMQ01. The sequence goes on from JBFYLN010000089.1 coordinate 3,139, forward strand.
ATACGCCTCACGCAAAACAATCGCACCTGCCTGTTTTTTCATACGCTCGAGCGCCTCCAGGATCGCGAACTTGCAGCTGTAATAGCAGCCGCCGACACTCGAATATTCTGTCTTTGGCCTGAATTGCTCGTGATCTGCAAATATCATCTCTTCATTTCCCATGATGTGAATAAATGCCTCCATCCATTCGTATTGCCATGGTGTGGGAGTAAGGAGTATCGCATAATAATTATTCAGGCTCGAGAATTGGTATAATAGGTAGCGATCTAAGATAGCATAGTGCTTTACCTGCTCGTAAAGCGATTTGGCAAGCGTGGAATCAACTGCAGTAATAGACCATCTTGTCGGCACTAATTTTCGGTTTTTTCCAATTCCCATTGTTCCGGTTGAAAGTGCTTTTTGTATCTGGGAAAATAAAACCCCATTCTTGTAGAGTTCGAATGTCGCATCTGCTGCCTTGAAATCAGTATCATAATATGCTTTTTGCAGATGGTGCTCCCATTTCACATTTCCGATGTCGAATTTGTCGATTGTTGCACTTGGCCCGAATGGCTGGTGCTCGCCATCAAATGTGGTTCCCCTTGGCTTTGATTTGAATTGCGCTTCACTATCTACAGACGCATTAGAAAGGGAGATTTCCTGGAGCTGCTGCACAAGCTTGCTTTCGAAATCTCGAATGTCGACTGCGTGTTTTCCGCGAACAAGATTAAGCCGGAAATTTATTATCTCATCTTGGCTCTTTTGGTTAGGGATCCATGACTCCGGCGTATCCAGCATTGCCGTATCCCCATGTTCAGAAGTCACCATTGGGCCAACATACACTTTCGGGTAATTCCAGGCACCGATAAAAACCGAGGGCGGGCTTGTGCCTTCCATCTTTTCTCCGACATCGATGCTCCTGATCTGGATTTTTGAAGTGATATTCTTCAGATAGGCAGCCTTACCCATTCCCATGATATTGTTATCAAAGCAAAGCGATTTTAACTTTACATTCTCTAATACGCATCATGAAAGACAAGATCAAGAAGCTGTTTGTGCTGCAGATGCGCGAGGGAGGGATAGCAGATGACGTATTCCACTTTCTGCCAGAGGACGAGCAGAATATGCTTGAAGAAATCGGAGAGCAGTTTGTACTGAAGCCTGAGTTCAGGAAGAGGATCAAGGTCGTGCTTTGCGGCGGAGTGTTCGATATCCTCCATATCGGGCATTTGTTTACCCTTAACGAGGCAAAAAAACGCGGGGATTTTCTCGTGGTTGCGGTTGCCAGCGACGAACATATCAAGAACAAAAAAAGGAAGCTGATACACTCGCAGGAATATCGGGCAGCCATGGTCGAATTTCTCAAGCCAGTCGATGTTGCATTGCTTGGGAAAGCATCGCCTAAAGTTCTGCTGGAATTCGTGAAACCAGATGTGATCGTTTACGGGTATGATCAGGAACCTTTCCTAAAACCTGTTGGAATAGAAGTGGTCAAATTATCCAAGCAGATCGAAGATGGAAAATTCAAGACAAGCAGGATAATCGAGGAATTGGGCGTATGAACATTTGATCGAAGAACGTAAGCAGATTTATAAACCTTAGATGGTTATTCCATTTCGTGTGGTGACCCCATGTTTTTCGGCGCAATCAAATTCAAGGGAGAGGAAGAAGAAGGTGCGAAAGAAGCTACAAGCGAAGCGATCAAATCATCATCTCCGGAAACATTCCTGAAAACTCCTGAAGCAAAGGAATTCATCAAGAAATGGTCTGCCAAAGAAAAAGACGGAAAGCCAATGTACACAAAAAGGGGGGTTGTTGCGCTTCTTCGAAATATCTTTCAGATCCCAGGGCTCGGTTCGGATAAGGCAGTCATTAAAGAGACATCATCATTGTTAGGATTGCTTGGCGGAGAAGATAAATTACAAGGATTCCTCGCAGGTTGGAAAGCGAAATCTGAAGGGATCATCAAGGGGATAAAGAGTTTGCTTAAAGGGTAGACGGATTGAAATGTCAGACGTTGATAACGAAGAAAGAAAAGAGCTGATTAAACAAGGGATCTGTCCACGTTGTAAAAGAAAGCTTGTGCATGAGGAAGGATGTTTGGAGTGCCCTTTCTGTGGATGGGCGGGCTGTGAAGAAGCGTGAGG
>JBFYLN010000090.1:0-4403 GCA_041305425.1 Microcaldota archaeon
CAGAATATGCAAATAAAAGATGAGGATTTCGGGAAGATGCTCGATTCCATTGTGCGCATATGGAGTTTGCGAAATCTGTTGAAAGGAAACAAAAGCGGCAATCCGCTCGAGCTTCCTGAATCATATTTTGGTGTAGCATTATGTTCGGGTTTCGGTATTAGAGGCAAAGAAACCTATCTGGAAAAAGATTATGATGCTGAACTCAAGGCCCTGAACCAAAGCTATGAATCGCGTTTTCCGACTCTTGAATTTGAAATAAAGAAAGCTCTTGATGTCTGTGGCAGAGGGGTGGATCGATTGATCCAAATCCTGTTCCCGCAATTGAATGGGCAGGTGCTGGACATTGTCAAGGAAGAGCTTGAGATCGGGAAAATGCGTTAGTTTTTCGCCTTTCTTTTGCAAACTCCATCGCGTCTTCGACGTATTTTCAGGATTGTTATATCGTTGTAATGTGTTTTGGCATTATAATATATTTTTATATTACGATTCTTTCTTCAGACGTATAAAAGGCATATTTTTTAATACTCGCATACACACTCATATATTATCACAAGAGGTGTATTTATGGCTGTAAAACAAATAATCAAGAATCGCCTCTCTGACGGCAGAACCATCAGGGCTTTGGAAGGAACATTCACTCAAGAACGGATTTTCGGTTTGTATAAGAGCGGCAAGTTCGATCCTGCTGCTGAAAAGATAATGGGCGTAAAAGACCATGATGATTCTCTTAATAAAAGCAAAGTTTGGGAGTCGATAGATGTAATTGGCTGGTGGAGAACCGGCCGTTTTGGAGCTTACAGGCGCGGCTTTGAAAAAGAAAACTCATCCGTTGGGGAAAGACTCCTCTATATCGAGGACGGCACCAAGCGCACGCTCGAGATTCCCGACGTGCCTGTTGCAATATTCATGCCTGACGGGAAATCTGAGATTATCGGTTTAAGAGCGGCGAGGGGAATTATAGATTTTGATCTGGAGAAGCTGCGGTATGATTCTGAAGAAAAGATTGTTTCTGTATCTTCAGATTTCAATCCCAAGACTGATGTCCGTGTTGTAGATGTCATGAGGCCCAGAAACTGGGCTTTAGTTGATGCAAATGGATATCCAATAAGGTCAAAACCTTCAAGAAGCGATAATTCCGCAACCAGACAATCCTATATCTGGCATTCAGATGAATTTGAAAATGGATCCACAGGTTGGTTTGGCTCTGTCGCTCGCTACTGCTATGAAGTCGACGGCAAACGTATTATTGATGCCCTCGGCAGTTGGCGCAACGGTTCCGGGGTGGCGTTGGTCAGTGTCCCGTTGCCAGTTTCGGGTTCCGTGTCGATTGTTTCGGGTTCTGCAGGGGATTCGCTAAAGAGAAAAAGGTGATCAACTCATTTTGTTTCTGCTTTTATCTCTTCTTTCTTCTCTTGCACAATTTCTACTTTCTCCTCCTCCTTCCCCACAACCGCAAAGCTCGCGACTATTTCCCCTTCTTCCTCCTGCAACCTGATGATGCGAACACCCTGCGTGTTCCTTCCGATCACAGAAATATCAGTCACCGGCGAACGGATCGTCTGCCCTTTTGAGCTCATGACAATAATCTCATCCGTGTCCACAACGCCTCGTACACCAACGACTGCACCATTCCTTCCTTCGGTTTTGATGTTTATAACTCCGGATCCGCCCCTGCCTTGCAGCCTGTACTCATCAATCGCGGTCCGCTTTCCATACCCGTTTTCAGTTATCGTAAGCGCACTCGGATATTTCTTGCATGAAGCCACGCCCACAACTGCGTCATCTTTTTCCTTCAGTCGAATCCCGATCACTCCCTGCCCGGTCCGCCCGATCTCGCGCGCATCATTTTCATCAAACCGGATTGCCTGCCCTTGTTTTGTTGCGATGAGTAATTCTTCTTTCCCATCAGTCTTGATGACTTCGACAAGCTGGTCATTTTCTTTGAGCGTTATCGCTATGATGCCATTTTTTCTCGGGTTCGAGAAATTGTCAAGCGCTGTCCTCTTCACTATCCCGCCTCGCGTCACCATTACTAAGAATTCGTCAGGCTTGAACTCCTGGACTGGTATCCATGAAGTTATTTTTTCCTCTTTCAAATCCAAAAGATTCACAAGCGACTTTCCGCCAGCATATCTTCCAGCTTCAGGAATCTGGTATGCCTTGAGCCAAAACGCGCGCCCTTTGTCAGTGAAGAATAAGATGTAATTATGATTATGGACAACAATCACATCCTGCACAAAATCCTCTTCTTTTGTCTCTGTTCCAATCACTCCTTTTCCGCCGCGATGCTGCGTTTTATATTCATCTAGCCCTACTCGCTTCACATACCCGCGGCTTGAAATCGAGATTACAACATGGTCATTTGGAATCAGTGATTCATCGGTTATCTCACCGTCATATTCAACTATAGACGTCTTTCTTCCATCCCCGTATTTCGCTTTCACTTCGAGCAGTTCATCTTTGATGATCTTGAGGATCCTATTGATATCTGCAAGCACATCTTTCAACCAGGAAATAGTTTTCACAAGCTCTGCAAACTCATCCTCGATCTTCTGCCGCTCAAGTGCGACCAATCTCGAAATTTTCATATCGAGAATCGCGTTCGCCTGCTTTTCTGAAAGCGAATATGTGGACATAAGGCCCGAGCGAGCTTCAGCGATGTCTTTCGTCTTTTTCAAGAACGAAACGATCGCATCAATGTTCGTTAGCGCAGTCCGAAGCCCTTCCAATATATGTGCCCTAGCTTCGGCTTCCTTTAGTTCGAACAGGCATCGCCTGCGAACAACCTCCTTCCTAAACTCTACAAACTCATTGATCAGAGGATAAAGCCCGAGCACTTTCGGCTGTTTGCCAACAAGAACAAGATTGATGATTCCAAACGTACCTTCGAGCGGCGTGTGCGCATAAATCTGGTTCAGCACAACCTCACCGATCGCGCTCTTTTTCAGGTCGACAAGCACTTCGATTCCATCTTTGTCCGATCTATCGTGCACACCGGAAATCCCTTCGATCCTTTTATTTTTCACTGCTTCAGCAATCGCTTCTATTATCGCTGTTTTCGTAACCTGGTACGGGATCTCATTGATCACGATCGCATTCCGTTTCGCATCAACATGCGCTTTACCCCGAATCCGAATAATCCCCCTTCCTGTCTTGTACGCTTGCATGATTCCTGAGCGCCCGAGTATCTCCCCGCCAGTAGGAAAGTCTGGCCCATTTACAATAGTGAGAAGCTTAGCCTCGTCCGCCCCGTCAATAACTGCAATCGCGCCATCAACAATCTCAGTCAAATTATGCGGTGGCATGTTTGTTGCCATTCCGACTGCGATACCTGAAGTTCCATTAATGAGAAGATTTGGTACCCTGGATGGCATCACGACTGGTTCCTTAAGGGTTCCGTCAAAGTTATCAGTCCAATCGACTGTTTCTTTTTCAATGTCTGCAAGAATATCTTCAGCAATCTTTGCCAGCCGAACTTCAGTGTAACGCATGCTTGCTGGGGAGTCGCCGTCGATAGATCCCATATTTCCTTGCCCGTGAATCAGCATATAACGAAGAGAAAAGTCCTGCGCCATCCGAATCAAAGCGTCGTATATCGCAACATCACCGTGCGGATGAAATTTTCCCAGCGTTTCTCCAATCGCCCTTGCACTCTTTTTATGCGGTTTGTCAAACGTGTTTCCCATTTCATGCATGGCATAAAGGATTCTTCTATGAACTGGCTTGAGACCGTCGCGCGCATCTGGGATTGCTCTTCCAACAATGACTGACATCGCGTAATCCAGATAGCTCTCGCGCATATCGTCTTCGATTGTTCTTGGTAAAATCGTTTCTGGCATATAATCAACTCATTTCAGATATCGAGGTTCTTCACTTCTTTTGCATACTTGACAATGAAGTCCTTTCTGGGTTCGACCTCTTCGCCCATTAGCACGGTGAATAGCGCATCTGCTTTCATCCCATCTTCGATATTCACTTTTTTCAATATGCGCCTTTCCGGATCCATCGTGGTTTCCCATAGCTGCTCTGGGTTCATTTCTCCCAAACCCTTGTAACGCTGGAGATCTGCCTTTTCCCCATTTTCTTTCAGCACGCGTTGGAGTTCGTCATCTGAATACGCGTAATGTACGCTCTTTCCATATTTTATTTTGAAGAGCGGCGGCTGTGCGATATATACATAGCCCTTCTCGATGATTGACTTGAAATGCCTGTAGAATAATGTTAGAATAAGGGTTCTGATATGGGATCCGTCCACGTCAGCATCTGTCATGATCACAATTTTATGATAGCGACATTTGGCCAGGTCAAAATCCTCTCCAAATCCAGCACCAACTGAGAGAATGATGTTTTTTATTTCTTCTGATGCGAGCACTTTGTGGATTGGCGCCTTTTCAACATTGAGG
>JBFYLN010000091.1:0-11400 GCA_041305425.1 Microcaldota archaeon
GATTTGCGCTGTCCTCAACGAATATCGTTTGTTCAATGCGGATGTCGTTGTCCGTGAGGATATCACCCTCGATGAGTTCATCGATGTGCTTGACGGGAATCGAGTATATATCCCTTCTGTCTATGTCGTGAGCAAAGTGGATTCAGTTGAAAAAAAGGAATTGGCCAAATTCCCGAAGGATTATGTCCTGGTTTCAGCGGAAAAAGGGACTGGGATCGCTGAGCTAAAAGATGCGATATACGATAAGCTTCGTTTCATCAAGATTTATACAAAGCGGCGCGGTGAGAAGGCGGATATGAATGAACCGATGATTGTCAAAAGCGGTGTGTCGGTTGGTGACATCTGTACGACGCTGCACCGTGATCTGAAATCGAACTTCCGCTACGCGCTTGTCTGGGGCAAATCCGTGAAGATGCTAGCCAAAGGGTTGGGTTGGACCATGTGCTTATCGACGGGGATATTATAACGATTGTTAAGAGACAGGGATGACAAATGAAATTGGAAATAAACCCAACCGAATCCGATAACACACTCGTTGTTTTTGAAGATAAAAAAATTCGAAGAATCTGGCACAATAATGAATGGCACTACTCTGTTGTAGATGTGATAAGCGCTTTGACAGATTCATCTAATCCTAGAAATTACTGGAATATGCTAAAAAATAGAGAGCTTGAACATGGCGTTGAGTTGTCCACAAATTGTGTACAACTGAAATTGGCTTCATCAGATGGCAAACTTTATGCGACCGATTGCGGTAATACTGAATCATTGTTTAGAATTATCCAATCTGTACCATCCAGAAAAGCCGAGCCCTTTAAACGCTGGCTGGCCAAAGTGGGATACCAAAGAGTACAAGAAATTGAAAATCCAGAATTAGCACAAAAACGTATGAAAGCAACTTACAGGGCAAAAGGTTATTCGGATGATTGGATTGAAAAACGGACTCGTGGAATTGCCATTCGGGATGAACTAACTGATGAATGGGGTAAACGGGGCATACAGAATGAAAATGAATATGCGATTCTGACCTCTGAAATATCCAAAGCCGCATTTGGATTAACACCGAGCGAATATAAGAAAATCAAAGGATTAAAAAAAGAAAATCTGAGAGATCACATGAATGACTTGGAATTAATCTTCTCAATGTTAGGGGAAGCTTCAACAACCAAAATAACCAGAAAAAAAGATGCACAAGGATTCATGGAGAATAAAGACGCTGCAAAAGAAGGGGGTATTGTCGCGGGTGTTGCACGAAAGGAACTTGAAGAAAGAAGTGGTGAAAAAGTTGTTTCGCAAGAGAATTATCTACATTTAATTGAGAGAAAAAAAGGCGACAAAAAACCATAAAGTGATTTTCAAATGTGAAAGATGATCTCATGCCAACTAAAGAAGAAATCCAAAAAGTGATTGACTGGTGCGAAAAGCTCAAAGTCGAGAGGATGCGGACGTACGTGATTGAGCGCAATGTATTTCGTGATGAGATAGAATGGATGCGCCGCTTCCCTTTGATTGAGATCGACCGGCCAAAAGAAGTCGCTTCGAAGAATAATCTTGTCTACGACTCCACAGTCAAGCAGCTCTGGCAATTCCTGAACGGGAACTGGAGACGGATCGAGCCGGATATGCGCATCGAGTGAATCCGGGGTTAGCATTATAAATCATATCCGAGAGAAACCTTCATGCCTGTAACAACTACAAAGAGTATGGCCGGCCAGAAGGTGGCTGCATACGTAAAGCTTGCGCAGGAAAACGAGCAGATCTGGTACGGGATCCTTGTTTTCTTTGGCGCTCTCTTTCTCTTGGGAGCGATACCGTTCTATCCGATTTACATCGTCCCGATACTTGCGCTCGCTTGCGGCCTGGTGGCCTATAGGCATCCGCCAATCGCAGTCTTAGTGGGCATGCTTTTCGCTCTTCCAGCTGTCGCATATCAATCCCCTTCATTCGGATGGATATATCTCGCTCTTCTTGCGCTTGCCATGTTTGAGGTCTGGGAAAACTGGATGATCATCGCAACGCTTGAAATCCTCGTTCTCGCGCCATTTGCATTCAGTGCGTTTCCGGTATTCGGTTGGATTACTATTTTGGGCATGGCGATGGCTGCGATGCATTTCGGTTCAAAAAAATCCATTCTTATTGCGATTCCTTCTGTACTTCTGATTCTTCTTCTCTCATCACTTTGGTTGGTTCCCAATTCTGCGTTTATGCCGATAAACATGCCCCAATACCAGAGCAATCCTGACCTGGTTTTCTCAAAGCCCGCGCTCGGTCCGTTGGAATTGGTTTCCGCACTTCCAGCCGCAATCGGTTCGTTTTTCTCAGGGGAAGCTGTAAACGGCCTTACCAGTGCGATCGGGACAGTAGTCGGAAACATCCTCAAAATCCTATTTAATGATTCCGGGTTTATCCAAATCATAGCCTGGTTCATCGCACTATACCTGACAAGTTATCTATCCGGATATTTCAAAGGAAGTTTTGCGCAGTTGCTTTCTTCCCTCGCTTTACTGATCGTGCTTCCATTCTATTTTGTGATAGGAATTCTTTTCGGAATGGGATTCGGGTATGAATTCCCTATTGCAGTTGGCGCATCGATTGCTGTACTTGGAATCATGGAGCAATTAGGAATGCATATCAGCCAGGAAACAAAAGTTCGGAAACAGGACAAATTGAAATCTTTTGGCAAGTTTGGTTTGCAGGATCTTTCGCTCGGGGACGCTGAGAAATCGCTTGATGATCTGGGCGGTTACGAGGATGTCAAGCAGGAATTACGCGATTCTATCCTGATGCCGCTTGAGAAAAAAGAAATCGCATTTACTTATGGGATAAAGCCAGCTTCAGGAATCCTTTTGTTCGGCCCTCCTGGAACTGGTAAGACTATGCTCATGCGTGCGCTGGCAAATGAACTGAAGTTTGGTTTTTACTATATCAAATCTTCGGATATTCTATCGCAATGGTATGGCGAATCTGAAAAGAACCTAGTAGAGATTTTCCGTCTTGCTCGCGAGAAGGCTCCATCTATTTTGTTTTTCGATGAGATCGATTCGCTCGGTAAGAAACGTACTGAATATGCTGCTGATGATGTCGGGCCTCGCGTATTAAGTGCAATGCTCACTGAAATGGACGGTCTAAAGACCAAAGGCCCGCCAGTGATTGTTATTGGCGCAACAAACGTGCCGCAACAACTCGACTCTGCGCTAATGCGGCCTGGAAGACTGGACAAAATCATTTACATGCACGTTCCGGATATCAAGGCACGGGAAGCGATATTCAAAGTGCATTGTAGAAAGCTCCCTCTCGAACCTGAAGTTGATTTCAAGAAGCTTGCGCAAAAGACTGAGCGGTTTTCTGGAGCAGATATCAAGAATATCGTGAATGAATCAGTCAAGCTAGCTGCAAAAGATGCAGTGAAAACAAATGCGATAATTCCAATCAGTATGGACCATTTCCTGCAAGTTCTTTCGTTTATCAAACCAAGTACTTCGATCGCGTCATTAGACCAATACGAGCAATTCCGCCTGGATTTCGAGCGCAGGGTCGGAGCAAAAGAAGAGGAAAAGCCAAGAGAAGAAATTGTAAAATGGGAAGATGTTGTCGGCCTTGATGCAGTGAAGAAGACCCTGCTTGAGACTATCAAAGTTCCGCTCCTGCACGAAGAACTTATGAAAGAACTTAAGATAAAACCGAGTAAAGGAATACTTTTGTTCGGCCCTCCGGGTACTGGTAAAACCCTGATCGTGAAAGCGGCATCCAATGAACTGCGTGCTTCTTTCCAGGTTCTTTCTGGCGCTGAGATCATGAAGCGTGGATACACTCAGGCAGTTGCTGTTATCAAAGAGACATTCAACCGGGCAAGGGAAAACACCCCGGCAATAATTTTTGTGGATGAGATCGAGACATTTGCGCCAGCAAGAGGTGGCGGCTCCTCCGAGATCATCGGCCAGTTCCTTACGGAAATGGACGGGTTGAAAGAGCTCAAAGGCGTTGTTGTCATGGCTGCGACAAACAAGCCCGGGTTGCTCGATGCTGCAATCCTTCGTCCTGGAAGGTTCGATAAAATATTTTATGTTCCTCCACCCGACAAGCGGGGGCGGTCTGAAATGTTCAAACTCTATTTAGGCCAGTTTGCAACACAGGTCGATTTGGAAGAGCTTGCAGATGCGACTCCTGGTTTCACCGGTGCAGATATCTCTCTTGTTTGCCAGGACGCAAAAATGGTTATACTTCGGTCAAGGATCGAAGGGGAAGCTGGAAGCATGTCAACTGATTCCATCCTTTCAATATTGAAGAAGCGAAAACCGTCAGTTACAAAGCCAATGCTTTCTGAATACGAGGAGTTCTTATCTGTTTATGGCGAACGCGGAGAAGGCGAAGAAGGGGAACCTCCTCCACCTCCTCCTTCGAATCATAAGAAGAGCGGGATGTACCGGTAATATCAGTGTCCTGTTTTCTGTGTCCAGTTGCCCGAGCTCATTTTTCAATTTCATTATATCTCTCTCTTTTTGTTATAATTAGTCTAAAAACATATATTTAAATACTTCTTCCCTCATAATACTACTTATAACAACAAGTAGTGAAAACAACATGTCACCAAAAAACAACCTGGCATACAGGCAAAAAGAACAAATTAAGCCGGATACGGATAAGAAACGCCAGCTCGAGCTCTGTTTTGTTCCGTTGTGCGAACGTTATCAAAGAGAAGAAAAATGGGCAGTATGCGGTACAAATGGCGTTCCCCCGAAAGAGAGATATTACGAAGATGTAGAACGCTTACTAATCAGCCAGGGAAAAGCAGATCCAAATGCAACCTGTATCATCCTTAGCGCTGACAAGGCCAGCCTTAGCAACATCAATCGGACAGGTGGAACCGGCGCAGGAAATGCAGTTGTTGAAAATTCCTTGCAGGTGTTAGGAGCGACAATGAGTCAGGCATATCCATCATCTTCACAATACATGATCCGGAGAAATCCGGTTTCAGATGAAACAGACCAGATCGTCACCGGAAATTATGAACACTTGGCCCAACTCACACCTTTAGCTTTCCTTGAAATCCACAAAGAGATGTGCAGAAAGTCAATCCAAAACTTAGACGAAATCGTCTATATGGACCGCAGGTTGATCAGGCAAGGCTCAAAATGGGTTGCGCACGAAGTCCCGCAAACATTGGGAAAATACTCCAGAGCGTTAAAAGACCCTTCATTAGTCACAGCGAGCCATCTCGGGCTTTCACAACTCCTCCGTTTATGCGAGCAGTCTCAAGGCTTTATCTCAAGAACAATCTCCGCGATAGAAAAAGAGGAACAGAAATACATCGACCTCCTTCCGCAATCGTTTCGGCCAACATTTGCCTCTTCAATCGAACCATCACCGTTTATCGGAGAACCTGTAGCAAATGGATTCTTGCCAGACAATTCGATAGCGATTGAAATCAAATTCAGCCATACAAACAATGAAGATCGGTTCGCGCCATTGATGCATATTAGCGAAACAAAAAAAGGAAGGGCAGGTATTCTCTCCGACCGTTTCGGCCTCAGTTACATCAACACATATATGGGCAAAGAAACAGCTGACCATATCCTTAGCGCAGTAGCGCAGGCGATGAAAGAATTTGAAAAATCCAGCAGATACGAAGTAAACCGCACATCTTCCAATCTTATCTATGTTGTACTTGATTCGAAGAATCCAATGATGGTTGCCAGCACAATAAATAGTCTGATAAAAAAACAGCTTGAAACAGTACTTGGCAAACAGGCAAACGCGCTTCCATTCATCCCGAAAGCGATCGCGATCAATGGGTCAAAACTCCATTCAAACGATCTGCGCGCAGCACTTGCACTTAATGGCATGGGCCTTGAGCACCTTTCAACTGAAGTATTGACATACACAGATTTGCTCGTATCCGCGGTCAATGCATTTCGTGAGGAAGCTATCCGCGAATCATTGAGCCGGCTTAACCCGGTTGCAAGGGAAATTGGGCAGAATGTGATGAATCTGATACATAATGCCAGCTCTGCTTTTGAAGGAATCCGGGACACGGAAGACCTGGTCTGGACATTGCGCCACGATATGAAGAGCGCTAAGTTGGGCCAAGGGCAGCAAAACAAGGAGAACTCAGTTTGGCGTTTTGCGGTGGAATACGGAAAGCAATTCAGGAATGCGATTATCGATACGATCAGCGGCCTTTAAAGGTAATTGGGGACTTACCAACCTCGGACAGCTGTTGCGCACAACAAATTAGCTCTGGGAAATCCATCAACTCAATCCCATACCTAGATGCATACGCTGAAAGCGGACCTTTAAAAAAATAGTCAAAATTCATCTTTATTGTTTCCATTGTGGCTTCTTCATCAGATCCCATAGAATACCTTGCCCGTTTTCCATTTCCATCAGGCAAAAAGCGTTCCTTATTCACTATCGCAAGCAAACTTTCTCCCAAATGGGTGACATTGTTGAAAATCCCGAGTTCCTGTTCCCTATAAGATTTATCAAGGATTTTTTTTATTGTAGAAGCTATTAGCATAATCGTCTCTGTTCTTGCCATCTCAATACTGCATTGGCGGTCGCTCAATTCTTTGCGCCGGTTGCGCGAGATTGCGTTCATCCTATAAATATCCACCCTATTCTCGAGTTCGCCGAACCTAGAATCGGCAAATTCCTTTCCAAGCCTTTCAACCTCAGGATCCAGCTTTCCAGCCGCATCAATTGCCTTTGCTGTTTGAGAATAGATGTCGTCAGCGCCGACTAATGGCATCCTTGGCGTGGGCTGGTCCTGTTTTTTTCGTGGTTCTGTATTTGGGTTTCGATCTGTCCGAAACTGAAGAATCTTCGCCCCTTTTTTACTCATCTAAACACCAGCAAAAACAATTTTGAACCATAGTATATATAAATCAGCTGTGCGTGATAGCTATGATTTGCCACACCTAAACACACGATTCACTCTTCCTCAAAGCTATCGTAAGACAAATCAGAAAAAGAATACGCGATTTTATCCGAATCAAATACTTTCGTTGCATCGTCTCCTGCAAGCAGCGATCCTGATTCCGGAGCCACAAGGTATTTTTCGCCTTTCCAGTTGAAGCTGACAAATGCCCGCTCGCTCTTTGTCACCACCACCCGGACATCATTGCTCTCAAGCGAGCGCAGCAGTGCAGCCAGAAGAAGCGCCTTGTCCATCACACCTGCAATCTTCAACTCGCTTATCTCTTCAAATGACATCCAGAACGTCAATAGGAATTTCACCGTCTTTATCTCTTTTATATGCCAAATCGCCCTTTGTGCCGCTGTCATGAAATCCCTTTCCGCAGTATATGGGTGGAAATCAGAGAGCAGTTTATCGCGAATTGAACGGATATGGTCATTATAAGGGGAGACGCGCATCCGGATTTCGGAAACCGACCGCTCCTCTTGTTTGCTTATTAAATCTTTGTAGCGGTTGACAATTAGCATATATAATTTTAGTTTGGTTTCAGAATCAATTTCAGAAGCCATTTTTCATTACCTATTCCATAATTGATAGCAATAACCTATTTAAGGATTAGCGAATAATCATTTGTCTATGGATTTTGAATATTATGTTATTTTGGTCGCAGTGGCAGCGCTCATTTACGCTTTTATAGCACGGGTTGTCCAGAACAAGCTTATGGATAAATTGGAAATGGCGGCTGTTCAGGCAGAATCAAAGCGTTTAAGCCAGGAGTATAAAACTGCTTCCAAATCAGGAGACAAGGCAAGGGTCGACAAGATCATGCAGGAGCAGATGGACCTTTTGCCCAGGATGAATAAAGTCATGATGGGGCAATTCAAGCCCATGATTGTAGTCCTGTTGATCTTTTTCGCATTTAATTGGGCAGTCTCAAACTTCGACCCGACTAAAACCGATGACTTATCTGTAATCTTAAAGGACAATGGAACTGGCTGTGACTTAGTTGCTGGGGATAATGTTTTCACAACATGTTTTCCACTATCAGGAAACTCTCCGGGAAAATGGGTGGCAACCGCACACGCGATGTCCGGGACAAACCAAAAAGGAACTAATTCGACATTTTTCCTATATAATCTCGAAAACTCGAGCGACGTTTTCCTTCTCTCTCCAAATGGCGACCCATTATCCATCGTAACTGACAAGCATGTTTATTATGGTGATGATGCTGCAAAAATATCTGTCATGCCATCAAATGGCACAGACTCGGTCACACTGATTCTAGATAATTCGACTTCGTTCTATGTCGACCTTCCATTCACTATCCCCATATTCAATGTGCAGAGATTGCACGAACCGTATTGGTGGTTCATTTTCGTAGCATTGATTGGCGGGATTGTGATCTCAGTTATCATGGGCAGGCTCGAGAAAAAGCCAGATGCAACGGCGCTCATCAAATGATGTGGTATATATGATTATCGCAGTAGCTGGCCTCACTGGAAGCGGAAAAAACACGCTTGGGGAAAAACTTGCAGAGCGCCTTAACTATCGTTTAGTTTGCCCGACATTCAAGGACCTTGCTGAAAAAGAAGGGATTTCTTTAATGGAGTTCCAGAAAAAAGCGACCAAGGACCCTGACATTGACAAGAAATTTGACGCAGTCCTAAAAGAGCAGGCAGCAAAAGGGAACTGTGTTGTGACCACCTGGCTAGGGCCATGGATGGTTGAGCCGGATATTAGGATCTGGGTTTATCTGTCTGATGATATTCGGTTGCAGCGGATTGCAAATCGGGATAAAATCTCGGTTGCATCTGCAAAACAACATATGAAAGAGCGCGATGACAACAACCGGAAACGATATTCTAAATTATATAAAATCGATATCGATGACCATGGTAATTTCGATGCATGTTTGAATTCCGGGATATATAATCCGGATCAGTTGGTCGAGATCGCTCTTGCATTAGTTAAAACAAAATCAAAAAAATAAATTCAAAAAGGAATTCTAAAACGTTGGTTTGGGCATTATGGGCGCACAAGAACTAATTGACAACGGCCTAATCATTCTCAACAAACCTCCAGGCCATACAAGCCACGAAATCTCAGCATTCATAAAAAAGATCACTGGTTCAAAGAAAACTGGCCATGCTGGAACATTAGATCCAAATGTTTCCGGAGTGCTTCCTGTGGCTCTCGGACGGGCGACGAAACTGCTTCGTTACATTGCAAGCGAGACAAAGACCTATGTTGGAATAATCAAATTCCGTAACATCCAGAGCCGCGAGCAAATCCTTGAGCTGTTCAAAAAGTTCAGCGGCGAGATTGTGCAAACGCCGCCAAAGATCAGTGCTGTTCGAAAAGTTCCAAGAAAGCGAACAATCTATCATCTCAAGCTCCTGGAAATCTCAAAGGAAAATCCGCGCCTAGCATTATTCGTTGCGAAAGTCGGCGCTGGCACATATATCCGGACGCTGTGCGAAGACATCGGCAAAAAATGCGGTGGCGCTCGAATGGAAGAATTGCGCAGGATCGCAGTTGGGGAAATCCACGAGAGCCAAAGCGTAAAGATGGAAGATGTTGTGGATGCGATGTGGCTATTGAAAAACAAAAACATTGAAAGCGAAATCAATCAGACCATCCACTTACCCGAAAAATTTATTTTCCTTCCAAGGGCTATTATCCGCGACTCTGCAATCGAATCGATAAAATCCGGAGCCAAGATCGCGATCCCTGCGGTTTCTGAATTCCCAAAAGATATCCCAATCGGGCAAACTCTTAAATTGTTTTCAGAAGGCGGAATCTTTATCGGTATCGGGATTGCAGCACTCTCATCTGATGACCTGTTGAAAAAGAATAAAGGAATCGCGATCAAGCTCGAGCGCATGCATCTATAAAAAATTCAAATAAAAAAGCATTAAACCTCGATCATTTCAACCTGCATCATTGTCTTTTCAATGATCTCATCAATGCCAATTTCCTGCTCCAGTTTTTTTGCAGTTTCAACTTTTACTCGAGTAGATGGATGTTTAACTGCAACAAGCGAACAACAGTCCTTGTATTCTTCTATATAAACATCGTAAGTCCCAATCCGTTTTGCAAGATTGATTATCTCTTGTTTGTCGTATGAAACAACTGGCCGATAAATTGGGAGGGTTGTAGCATCATTCACTGCAGCAAGGTTTTCAAGCGTCTGTGACGCGACCTGCCCGATATTATCTCCTGTAACTACCCCAAGCGACCCATTCTCTTTCGCTATCCTGTCTGCAAGCCGTATGATGAACTTCCGGAATACGACCAACTCGGATTTCTGGTCCATTGAAATCGCTTTCTTGTAGAATTCGGTATATGGGGCGATGAACAGCCTGAATTTGAAAGGATGGAATTTTTTCAGCCCCTCGATCATCCTGATTATCTTCGAGCTCTTCACTTCCTCCGCATCCTTGCCAGAGTGCACATGAAGAAAATCCACAATGCAGCCTCGCTTCATCATCAAATACGCTGCAACCGGAGAATCGATCCCTCCTGACAATAATGTTAAGACATTTCCTGAAGTCCCGACCGGCAGGCCATTCAACCCTTGGAAGCGCTCGAATGATATCAACGCCCGCTCCTTGAGGATCGCGATGTATATTTTCGCTTCTGGATTATTCAGGTCGATCGAATGCCCATTCGCTTCGAGCATTGCGCCGACTTCGCGGTTGATCTCAGGCGAGGTCATCGGGTAATTCTTATCCGACCTGCTTGCTTCGACCTTGATTCTCTTTCCCAATAAGCGCCCCGTATTCGCTACAACGATTTTTTTTATCTCTTCGATATCTGTTGAAGAAATTATGATCGGTGCGAACCAAGCAATGCCAAACACATTTGCTAAAGTTTTCAATGCAGCGTCCAGCTCCCCTTCAGGATAAACAATTATTCTGCTTTCGATCCTGTCGATTCGCATCTTCCCTTCTAACGTGTTTCGTATATTGTCAACTAGCGCATTCTCGAAATCCGATCGGTTATTCCCTTTAAGTGCGATTTCTCCAAAATGTACGCTGATCGCTTTTTCATTTCCCATTGTGTTCCACTCGTACACCTTTGTTAGTTGTTTGTGATGATTGATTTGTAATTATATGATGTTTAGTCGCAGACTTGTTTTTCAACTGTGCTGTATTTCGTTTCGTTTGCGCATTGCGCTTCTATCTTTGTTATGAAATTGCAGTCCTGAAGCCTTGCCGGGCTTTTGACGAATATGCTGCACGCTGGTTTGCTTTGGTCAAGGTTGAGGTCATAGAAAAGGCTGAAATCAAAAGTCGCGGTTTCATTCGGGAGTATTGTTTTTGTGATCGGGTTCTGGCTGAATTTCCCATTTGGCAATGTGAAATCAGCGGCAACTGCCCAAGTCCCTGCTTTTTGGTTATCCAGGTTTGTCAGGTTAGCCATGCATCGCATCATTCCTTTTGAGCAAAGGCTGATCGCGCATGTCCCGTTGCTGTACCTGT
>JBFYLN010000092.1:0-6623 GCA_041305425.1 Microcaldota archaeon
AATCATCTTGCCCAACATCATAATGACATAATCATCCAGACACAAATCTCATGCCATGATCTTCTTTTTTGTTTCCTCGAATCCGCCTTTCATTGCCTCAGGCGGGTTATCGATCTTGTCCAATGGCATTTTTTCAGTTGTGCCATCTGAAGTATTTGTCTTCAATCCAGAATCTAGTGCACCTTTCAATGCCGCGAATATCACGCTGCCTTTTGATGAGGTGTATCTTCCGGTGTCAAACACGAATTCCTTCACTCCTCCTTTCTGTGCCTGTTTTCCGGCGTATAATCCAGTCAAATATGCGCTCCACACATTTCTTTTAGACTGCCACCCGAAAAGCTTATTCATCTTCGGCCCGTCGATCCCAACTAGCGTCTTGTCGCCATTTGGTTCGAACTTTATAAATTGCACAAGGATGAACTTGTTGCTCCTGCGGACTACCATCCTTACTTTGTCGCTTTTTACGAGCGCAAGCCTTTTTTTGTAATCCGTCTTTCCTTCGCGCCTTCTCCTGAAACTTACTTTGTAAATCGGACTTTCTGCTTTTGTCATTATAATCTACCCCTATTGTGTGTTAGTTTGTCTCCTTTCTTCTTTTTTCGGCTCGTAATCCTGTTTGACCATTTTTGCTTCCTTCAGGTATGCGAGCATCGCCCTCTTGCTTTTGAACATCCCTGATTTGACCTTGTTGTAGATCTCCCTTTTATTTTCTTTTGGAAGGGCTCCATCACCAAGCAACAGGATCAGGAATTTCCGTTGTGCCCTGACTTTCGCCATCCAGGTTTCTTTGTCTCCCCTTCTGGCATTCCGTGCACCTTTTCGGCTTCCTGCTCCCCTTTTCTTTTTCTTGTCGTTTGTGAGCCTGCCTTTTTTAGCGATCTTTGTGACAATTCCATTTTTTATCAGGTCGCGGACATCCGCGCGTGTCAATGCCTTATCTGCTTCCTTGAAGCCGTCAGGCTTGATCCGGACGCGGTTTACTCCGACGCCCATAATGTCTCCTGCTAATCGTTTTATCGTTCCCATCATATCTATGCACCCTCTTTCTTGACTGCACCAACATGTGCGCTTGCTTTCTTGGCATCTCCTGCCCCTTTAACCGCAACGCCCCTCAATTCGACATTTCTAGGGTTCAAAACCGTCAGGCCTGCAGCTTTTGCCGCATTCATGATATCGAGCGCTTTCCGAGCACCCACAGTTGAAATTATCCGAACAAGCTTTCCCTTAATTCCATCGAGCTGTTTTGGGGTCGCAATGAGGATTTCCGGAAGCCCTGCTGGGTGATTTCCCCTTATCGCTGCCGAATTCTTGTATCCGATGCGCGGGCTTGCCCCTGCCCACTGGTGCTTCCTTCGTTTTTTGTTGCCCATTCCTCTTGGCTTTCTCCAGCGTGCTTTCACGCTTTTCATGAAACCCAGATTTTGGACATTGAATTTCGGTTTAGCTTTTTTCTTGATTGTTTTGACCATTTTTCATTCACCTGTTTAAAAGTGCATCTCATCTCCAATCATTACACGACGTCGATCGGGTAGATCCCGTCCTGGAAAATGCGGCCATCTTTATCTTTGATCCGCATTGCCTGGCGCAGGTTTGCCACGCTTTGTCCAATCGCTTCCTTGTCTGATCCGGTGACAGTCACCATCTGTGCCTTTACCGTGAGTTTCGTATCTCCGATCAGCTTTGCCTTCCTTGCCATTTTTTCGCCAAGGAAATTCTTTATCGCAACGTCCTTTCCCTTGACTTCAAGGGTTATCGGGAAGTGTGCATATATGAGCTTGAGCTCTTTTTGGTAGCCGACAGACACTCCTTTGATCATATTCGCTATCAGGCTTTCCATGGTGTTAAGATATGACTTTTCGCCTTTTACTTCGACATTTTCGCCATTTACGCTAACTTGCGTAAAGTCGCCGACTTGTCGCTCGGTTTTGCCCTTTGGCCCCTTGACAGAAATGGTCCCATTAGAAACCGAAACCGTCACGCCTTGTGGTATTGTTATCATATGCAGCACCTAGTAAATGTATGCAAGGAGCCTTCCTCCTTCATGCGCTTCCTGCGCGTCAGAGTTCGTCATCACGCCTTGCGACGTTGAGACGATAAGCAACCCGATCCCGACACCTGGGATAAACTGCTGCTCCCATCTTGCCCATTCTGCAGTCTTTACTGCAATCCTGGGTTTGATCACTCCGCAGTCATTGATCCTTCCGTCAAGCTGTACTTTGAATTTTCCTCCTCTTCCATCTTCCTCAAACGCGAAGTCCTTGAGGTATCTGTGCTTTTTGAGCAGATTCAGCACTTCACGGACAAGCGTTGTTGCTTTCACTGTGCACTCATCTTGCCCGACCATCTCATGGGTTTTCATCGTGTTTAAGGCATCAGCCAAATGATCGACCATAATATTCACCTACCGTATTTCCTGAATCCGATACTCTCGCCTATTTCGCGGAAGCACCTTCTGCAAACGCGCAAATTGTATTTTCGGATAAGCCCTCGTGAGTTTCCGCAGATGCGGCACACGCGCTTTCCTTTTCCTTTATATCTTTCAGCAGTTTCAAGCGTCATATAATCACTCGATAATCATATCGTCATAACCATTCCATTATTCGATCTTAACATTCAGGTTGGCTTTCGCGAATTCCATTGCTTCCTCTTTTGACACCCTATGTTTTTTTCCGATTTTTGTCGGTGCGAGTTTTCTTTTTGCCACCCTGCCGCCTTTGCGCGACAATGTTACAGCAACATCAAAGCCGAACATTCCCATGGACGGGTCATATTTTGCCCCCGGGAAATCGATATATTCCGGAACGCCGAATGCGAAATTTCCTGTGTTATCGAAGTTCGATTCCACAAGCGTCTTTCTTTTTGCAACAAGCGCTTTGTCCACAAATTCGCGCGCGGTCTTTTTCCTGAGCGTGACTTTCGTCCCGATCGCCATCCCTTTCCTGAGCTTGAAAACCGGTTCCCTTCTTTTCGCAAGCGTTTCTATCGGAGTTTTTCCAGTCAACCTTCCGATAAGGGATTTTGCGAATTCCAAGCGTTCACCTGGTGCACCTACCCCGATATTCACTGTGACTTTCTCGATTGTAATCTCCTGCATTTTGTTCATCCTGACACCTCGAATTCATTTCCGACGACGAATAAATATTTTGCGACTGTTGTAAATTGTCCGTCTTCTCCGGTTACTTTCGCCTCGTTTGGCTTTCCAGCTTTTCTTGGGATAATCTCATCCAGGCTGACAATGCTGCCTGCGTGCTTTCCTTCCCGGATCAGGCACCTGCATCCTGGAGCAAGCTTCAGATGGCTCACCAATTTTGCTTCAGGCAAGCTCACGAGCACACTATCACCTACACGGATGTGGTTGTCTGAAAGCATGTTCCTTCCATCATGGAATGTGAGGCTGATTTTTGTTCCTGGAGAAATGTGCTTATCTAAGACTTTTAGGATTTTCTTTCCTGCCTTTGCCTTGTCGATATCTATTGGCCTAAGCCTTCCTTTCCAGTCAACTACAAGCCTGTAATATTTGTCTGCTTTCGGGAATCCGATGACATCCATTATGCCGATTGGGAAATCCTCTTTTGTCCGGACCTTTCCGTCGACCTCAACCAACCTGTTATTGAGGATGTTTCTCGCTTCGCGCGATGTTTTTGCAACTCCTAGGACTTCTCTTAAAAGGACAACAAGCGGCATCGAGCTTTCCCTTGCATGCGGGCCGGTCTGCTGCTTTATAATCCATGTCTTTGATTTCTTATCGGTTATCGGGATTACCTTTGGCTTAGAAAGCCTTTTTTGATGTTTTCCTCCACCTTTATTTGCCATTCATACACCTCTAGATTGATTTATTAGATCCTGCACCAGTAGATTTTGCATCATGGGCCTTATCATCCCGATGCATTGCTGTTGCCAGTGTTGCCTCTTTGGGCTTTTCCGCTTTCTTTTCTTCTTTCAACTCATCAACTACTTCCGCTTCAACCGTTTCCGCTTTCTCGATCTTGAGCGCTGGCTTTGGTTTTTCAGCTGGTTTCGTGAATGCTGCATCAGTTGAGAGCAGTTCGCGTTCCTTTGTCTTGAACAACTCGTTAAGCACAAGGTTCGATGGCTGGAGAGCGACTAGCATCTCTCGCCCCCGTGCTGTTCTGATCACAACTCCTTCGACATACACTTTCATCTTGGAGTGGTTGACCTTGACGACTTTTCCTGTGTTTCCTTTTCCAGGCCCGCGCATGATCTTGACCTTGTCGCCTTTGCGAACCAGGAGTGCCCGGACTTTCTTTTTGAGCTTTGCCTTCAGTTCTTTTGAGACATGCACATGGAGCCTTTTAGTTCTCTCATGCCTTTTTGCCTTGTAGAACATTTTTCGTTCAGTATCAGATTTCATGCATTTCACCTATTGAATACATTTTCTATTTTTTTATGGATCGTTATACGATACCTGTTGCGATTGCCGAAACTTTCGGGAACCGCTCGGACACTTCGCGTGCCACGACGCCTTTCACTTCTGTCCCTACTGGTAGCCCGTCATCTGTGACGAGGACTGCCGCATTGTCCTCGAACGAGATTCTCATCCCATTTGGCCTGCGGTATTCTTTCTTCTGCCTGATGATCAATGCCTTGACGACTTTTTTGACCATATCAGGGTTTCCTTTTTTCACTGACGCGATCACGACTTGTGCAACACCTGCTGCAACCATCCTTCCTCTTTTGCTTTTTGCATCTAACACACCGAAGATTTCGATTTCTTTTGCGCCGCTGTTGTCTGAGCAGACCAATTTTGCCGCCGCTGGCAAGCCTTTTGTTACCTTACCTGTCAATCCTTTCATCTTAATCAACCTTTGTTTGGAGAAATGACTTCAAGCACTGTCCATGCTTTTGTCTTGCTTACTCTTCTTGTCTCGCCAATCGTGACCATGTCGCCGATCTGCACTTTCATGCAGCCTGGGAGATGCGCTGTTATATGCGTGCGCTCCTTTGCGCGCCTTTGGTATTTTGCGTAGTATTTTGTCGAGTCCCTTTCAATGATTGCGGTGTTCTTTGCCTTAGTACTTTTGATCTTTCCGCTCATGCGGTTTCCCCTAACCTTCAATCCATGGTGGATGTAGCATTTCTTATCCATACAGACTTCTGTCATAACTTATCAACTCCGATGTTCATTCTGTGGTCTTGTGTCGAGGGTCTAGAGTCTTGCCTATTGTTTCATGGCAGACACTATACCTAAACCTTTCCTTTGTTTCAGGTCTTCTCTTTGATTTGGAAGTTGAGAATCCCTTACTTATTTACGACGTACGAATCTGCCCGAAGACCGGGAAGGTGTTCGCACAAAGAAGCCACAACGTATGGCTTAAACTTATTTTGAGTAGGGAAGATATGAGGAGGAAGGTTTATAAAAGCGTGTTCGGTGTCGAGTTTTCTGTTTTGGATGCTCATTTATTTTCGACGTTCCCCCCTCCCGAAACCCTTTTAATCTTTCTCTGTGTTCTTCCTGCATAGGCTTACAATGAAAAATAAAGCCAATACGTCGGATGCCTGTTCCGGCCTACCTTTAGGGCGACTTTCAGGCTTGGTGAAGAAACTGAAGGGCAAGCGGTATGCATCAACCGGACACCATCATGAGACAATGTTCAATGCAGCCTCGCTTATCGGTGACGCGGCACACAAGATCGCTCGCGCGGATGCCAAACATTTTTCCAGGTCGCTAAACTCACGCGCTCCTTTTTCAGATAAAAAATATATCGCGAAAACCCGGGAAGTCGAGCCGAGCGGAGATTCTGAAACAGACTCAAAAAATATCCAGAATGCGATAGATATTTCTTCAGTCGGAGACCGGGTGATGCTATCATCCGGTGTATATCATTTAAGTGCCCCTATCTGGATTTGGAAAGATGTCGTCATCTGCGGATCACGCGGGACAATCATTGAAGGAATCACAAACGATAAAGGAAAAGTCCTCTCAGAAAACAGCAAGAACAGCGCGTTCTTCCTTACCAACAACATCGCAACCAGGATCCACAATATCCATTTTCGAAATCTTCATAGCGCCGTTTCGTCTATAAGCGGAGCGCGACATATCTCGTTCGAAAACAATATCTGTGAAGATGTATATAAGAGCGTCTATGTTTCCAACGATCAAACTCCTTCAATCCGATCAACCCGACTCTCCCGACCATCAAAAACCGAATCAAATGAAAAAACCGAACTTATTGCAAGAAACAATCGGATCTATCTTTCATCTTTGGATCCGGCTGATTCAAGATGCAAAATGAATTTCTTTGATGAAAGCCATGTGCTTGGATACTCAATGCATGGAAATATCAACGCGCTTATCGAGCATAACAAACTGGAAATCGGCCATTTCTCCTCAAATCAGCCGTTCCATGCAGTTGGTATTTTCGCTTCACATGATAATGCGGGCAGAATCGTCGTCCGAAACAATCTTCTAAAAGGATGGCACGCTCCAATTGCAGTCCATTCGTCTGCCTACCCTTCAATCTATTCCAATGAGATCCATGGCATTTGCGCGGATTCGGAATTCAAGCCGATTGGAATCGTTATCCGCGATTGCTCGCATGCATCAGTTTTTTCGAATCGGATCGAGAGCCGCGGTGTATCCAAAGGTGCGAGTGGGATCGTAT
>JBFYLN010000093.1:0-3002 GCA_041305425.1 Microcaldota archaeon
ATTCATGATCGCGCGCCTTACATCATTCAGGTTGGCATCAGGGAGAATGTATCCCATGCCCCTTAATCTCTGAATTTCTTTAGGAGTTTTATTGAACATGTAAAGAAGGTGCCCGGATGAAACATCAATCAGAGGCGATGTTTCTGCCAAACGCTCATGCATTGATTCTGCTTTCGGAAAAGCCAGATAGCGAGGATCCACAAGTTTTTGTAATGAGGACCATCGCGAAATGTCAGAGTTAATTGCGACCTTGGAGAAAAAGTCTTTTTTCTTAAGGTTGGCGGCCGCATAAAGCGCTTCTGTGTTATTATTGTAGGTTTTCATAGCTCCCAGCAAGGCACCTTCGCGTTCCACTGGAGTATTCTTAGGGTCGAGAGTACCTGCCAATGCTGCAACCTTCCAAAGATAATTGGCATTTTCAAGAAGGACGATTTCATTTGGATAAAGGGCCATGAGAGATTCGAGAGCAATGTCCGTAATTGTTGAGGGGCGGGGCGAAATCCATCTCGGATCCCCAAACTCAGACTCGAATTCGCGTTTCATGAAATCGAAATCT
The DNA here is from genome assembly GCA_041305425.1 of Microcaldota archaeon. GTDB lineage: Archaea > Micrarchaeota > Micrarchaeia > Anstonellales > Bilamarchaeaceae > CAILMQ01. Next base: position 557 of record JBFYLN010000093.1, read on the forward strand.
GCCTTAACAGTCATATAAACGGAAGATCCAGGATTGGTTCTTTCGATTCGCTCGAGCAGAAGCTGCTGCTCATTGAGTGTGAGCAATCCAGTTACTGCAGATTCAAGAGCGCCTGCAAGCCTTGCGGATTGTTTTGCGTCTGCTTTGGCAACTGTTGCTTTAGCGTACTTTATTAAGGCGTTGACAGTATTGAGCAAAGGATCATTCGGTTGGATTTTTGATAGCTTTATCGCTTCATCTGCAAAAACGACCATTTTGGTTAGCACTTCTTTCGAGCCTTTAAGCACGTCTTTAGAAAGATCGACAAAATCGTCGTTTGGCATTATGCCTGCGTTTTTCTTTGCATCGTCCAACTTATTTCTAAATAACCACCTTGAAAGCCGTGGGCTGACAAGCGTTTTTAATGAAGGGTCACGTACAATAAGCCCTTGCATCGTATCCAGGGCATTCTTTAGGGCATCGATATAGTTTTTGTCAACCAGTATCGTGGATGCAAAATTAAGAATGAGCGTGTTCTTTGCTTTGAGATACTCAGAGTTATTGATTCCGTTCGCTTTCCCGTATCCAATTGCGACATTCATCGCATCGGAAAGGACATAAATGGCTGCGTTTATTAGTCTGAGTTCTTGATAGTTTGACAAAGCAGAACGTGCATCAGTAGAATTTTCCGAATCTTTGATAAGTTTCGAAATCGCTTTCTTGGCTCTGCTTTGGATTTTAACATTATCTACGACCTTCTCACCGCGGCCAGGTTTTTCTTTTGCTCCCAAGACCTGGCCCACGTTAGTTACCCTGCGGGCAACATCATCGAATTTGGAGGATTTCAAGGCATCGAGTGCATCGAGGCCGTAGACATTGGAGAATTCCTGTAGGAAAAGCTTCATGGACTCGGATTGAGCATATGATGGTAGAGAGTCCAGTTTTCCTGCAGCCTGTCCCTTGATTGGCACCACACTCGCAAGCTTGCTTGGCGGTTTCACAACAGGAACTGATTTTGCAACATATTGCGTTGCCGACGTTGCCTTCAACAGGGCAATGCTTGCTTCAACTGCCTGGATGGATTCATTGAAAGATTTTGCAGTGATGGTTTTCGCATCTTTGAAAACAGCAGATTTTACTTGTGCATCAGTAGACATGCCTTTGATACCAAGTTTGCTGATATTTGAGATCAATTCGGTAAGTTTCGGAGCGTTGATATCGACGCCTTTGGCTCTTGATCCTAATACACGTTTAAAAGTCGCGATCATTTTCTCGGTCTCGGCTATCAAAGCGCTCTGGCCGGTCACTTTCTGTGCATATGCAGGTCCACCCATAGACAATCCCAATTCATGTGAATGTCCGGAAGTTTTTAAAAGAGGCTCTATAAGAAGAGCGCCAACGAATACCGCACCGCAAACCAATCGTTTCATTGTTGACATTGATTTTGGCCTATTGGCTGGTTTGTCAGTAGTTCTATTGATTGTAGTTTTTGGATCGTTTGTCATAACACCACTATATATTATTTATAACGAAAGGGTTTTTAAACCTGCTGCTAAAAAACACGAAAATAAAAAATGAATAACAAATATGAATCAAGAGGAAATACGCTAAAGAAAAATGAACGCCACAGCAATCATTCGTCGTGAAGAAGCTTTTTTAGGAGGTCTCTCTTATTTTTCGTGCAGTCGTTGCAGAATACATAAGTAAAACCGCGAATGCTTATACCGAAATTTCGCTCATTCTCTACGAGGATTTTGTTACACGCTTTGCAATTTTTGTTTTCTTCGAACATATCGGTCACCGGATAAAGTGGATATTGAAAAGTAATTATAAGGATATCTTATCTTCAGGACAAGCAGGTTTTCCGTTTTTCATGGATAAAGAAATAGCCTAACCCGCAAATGAACCAGAGGAAAGCGAAATTCCTACCTTCCTCGTGAAGAAGCGCTACGAGAAAGAATACAACGAAGCAGCTGAAGATGCCAATTACTGATATGATCGGAATATCTTTTCCGCGAACAGTTATGTTAAAGGGGATCTTGAACGGGCGGTGGAGATGCGGGTCGTTTATCCTCAATGAAATCAAAGCAAGATTCGTTACCGAATACGCGGTCAGTGCGCCAAAGGCGTAAAGCTCCCCAAGAAAAAGCATGTTGCCCGAAAATGCAAGAGCCATTGCGATCAGAGAGAAAATGATAATCGTAACCCAGGGAGTCTGGAATTTCGGGTGCAGCCAATCTGCAGCGCGGGACATCAGGCCTGCACGGCTCATAGAATAAACAACGCGCGATACGCCGATTATGCCCGTATTTGCCGAAACAAAACATATCGTGAATCCTGCAAACGCGATGATCGGGACGAGCAGATTAGAATACGGGAGCGCTTGCGCGATCGGGACGAGCGGGTTGTCCATGTTTTGTTTTAAGATTTCAGGAGTAACAATGCCAAGTGCCATGACTGAAAGTAC
>JBFYLN010000094.1:0-3341 GCA_041305425.1 Microcaldota archaeon
ATCTGAAAGCAAAACGAGTGAAAAACTTATCGCTCTCTCCACAATCACATGCGCGAAGATCTCAAACGAACAGGTCAACGTAGTTGAAAAAGAGCTTCTTGAAAAACTTGGTTCGCCTGAAAACGAATCGATTGCAAACATCACGACCCTGGCAAATGCAGCGGCTTTGCTTTTGGACAACAGGCGGATAAGGAATGGAGAGGTTGAAGAGCTGGCGCAGGCAATAGCAGATGTGATCACTAGATTAAGGAATGAACCGGAAAAAATAAAACCACTTAAAAACCTGAAGCAAAGCATCATCGAGGCTCTTCCAGGAAGTGAAGAAGGCGACCTCGGAATAATTTATGGCGCGATGTTTTCTCTTGCACAGCGCCCGACAAGATCGAAAGAGTCATGGATGAACATTGTGATCCAGGCACGATTGAAACGCCTTGAGAACGGGGATCAGAACCTCGTCCGCCGCATTACACCGGCCCTGGCATTGCGCATGAGAGCGATTCTTACGCCATTGTCAGATGGGGATGATAAGCTTCCATTACCTATGTCAATGCGCACAGGCCCGCGAAAGAGAGCGACGACAATGGAGATCGTTTCCCAGATCGGGCAGAAAATTGTAAAACAGTCAAGTACGAATAAAAACGCGTCCAATTGATCTATCGGATTCTGCTTCAAATTCTTTTTTATACTCTTCTTAACTAGAATAGTCCATGGGAAAGGCGAGGATAATAAAAAAGCAGGATCGTTGCTTCATCGAACTGCCAGGCGAATTCATGGGCGTGGATGAGGCTGAAGTATTTCCCCTTCGTGACGGATATTATTTGATCAGCCTGCCCCTTGAGTCTTGTGTTTCAGGTCCCGAATCTGGGGAAACCAAAACAAAAAGTAGCGACTTATCATCAGAGGAGATAAACGTACTCCAGAAGCTACAGTCCATAAAATTCAACGAGCGAACGTCCACAAATGTCGCGAAAACATTATCTGAAGCCCAGATGCACACATTACGCTCGCTCGAGAAGAAAGGCCTTGCGAACCTGTTCAGGGGAAACAAATACCCGGATGGCGTGTACAACATCAATGATAGCGTATATCCGCTTCTTAAAACTACGAAAAGTGAAGAAATGCCTCTGAACCAAAAAACCGAACATGCGGCAGCAACAAAAGGAACTGCTTCGACCCAACCCACAACCCAGAACCCGCTATATTCGATCCTGATCTCCAAAGGATTCCTGGTGCTCCGCGACACGAACGAAGCGCGATCGCTTTCGGAAACGTTGAAATCCGAGATGAAGCAGGGAACCGTTGTGGGCGTGAAAGGATTTGACGGTTCGTTCTACGTGGTGACGAGAGATTATTTCAATAAGGCTTCGAAATCGATTCTCGCTTCGATCGGGAAGGAAGCGGACATCAAAACCATTACCGAAAACTCGAAACTGGAAACCGATGCAGTTCTCGCTGTGCTCCACCACTTGGCAGAATCGGGCGATGTGATAGAGAAGAAAAAAGGGATTTATGCAGCAGTATGATAAAGGGAAAAAAGGAAATTCGTGCTTTGGCTGATCATATGATAATCAAAGATGAGATCTGGGGAACGATCGAATTCGACGATTTCGAAAAGCGCATAATCGACACGCCGGATTTCCAGCGGCTTCGAAGGATAAAGCAGATGTCATTCACTAATCTTGTTTATCCTGGGGCTAACCACACGCGATTTGAGCATTCGCTTGGGACAGCTCATTTGTCCGGCCTGATTTGCAAGCGGCTTGATCTAGATAATGAGACGAAAAAGAAAGTCAAGCTCTATGGCCTTCTCCATGATATTGGCCACACTGCATTTTCCCATGAAGGGGAGGATGTTGTATCGAAATTGATCGGCGACCACGAATCGCTCGGGGAAAAGCGCATGAAGAGCGGGCCGCTTGCTGACATACTGAAAGAGAATTACAAGCCGCAGGAGATCTTAGAGCTCGGAAAAATGAAGGAAGGCCAGATAGTGGATTCGGATATCGGAGCGGACAGGATGGATTACCTGAAACGCGACGCGTTGAATACAGGAGTCGCTTATGGAGTCATAGATATTGACAGGATCATTCACACGCTAGCAATGGATGATAACGAATTGGTTATTGAAAAGGGAGGGCTTGAGTCAGCCGAATCCCTTTTAGTGGCAAGGTTCATGATGTTCTCCGCGGTTTACCTGCACCACACAGTGCGCATTGCAACTGCGATGCTTTCGCAGGCGATCAAGCACTCGATAGATGATGGAACAGTGGATGCGTTAGATTTCGCTTCGCTAACTGATGACGAAGCGATGAACGCGATGAAGAGATCGAAAAATGCGAAACTGTATGTCGACGGGTTGGTGGGTCGGTCGCTTTTCAAGGAAATTTTATCTGCAGAAAACAATAAGCAAGGCAAGAAAGAAGCCGAAGCAGTTGCAGCAAAAATAAGAAAAGGGCTCGATTGCGATGTCCTCGTAGACTTTCCGAGCCCGATCTTCAAGCCAATCGGTTTCAAGGTAAAAACAGATAATGGAACAATGCCGATAATGGAGCTTTCCGAACTCGTGTCTTCATTGAAAATTTCAGAGGAACGCAGGATGAAGATCCTTGTCCTTGTGCCTCCGGAAAAAAGAGATGACGCGAAACTTATTTTATAAAAATTCCAGCGATCTTAATCAATAAAGCAAAAGCGAGCGCTCCGAAAACAACGATTTTCGGGTCCATCTTGATGCCGGATATCTCCATATCAGACGAGAACCCGATGATGCCGGCTGAACCCATCGGCATAGAAACCTTTTCCTGCTTGAACGACATGGATTGATTGATGAATCGAAAAGGTTTTAATTCTGCATACTCCTCATATGAGCATGGCAAACAATATCGAGATCCATAAGACAGACGCAATGAAGCTGAAAAACCCGACAGTTGTCCTTGGTTTTCCAGGCACGGGGCTGGTCGGTTCGGTCGCCGCATCGCAGCTTGTCGATTCGCTGGGTTTGAAATTCGGCGGGTATATCACATCGCCTGACTTTGCACCGCTTGCCGCAATACATGATTATGTGCCGCTTCCTGCTGCACGGATACATTTCTCTGAAAAGCACAATATTATTGTGATCCTTTCGGAAATGTCTATCCCGGTGGGAAACTCTATGGAACTTGCAGACAAGATCATGTCTTTTGCAAAATCAATGAAAGCGTCCTCGATAATATCGCTAGGCGGCATTTCGCTCAAAGAGGAACAGGATGTAGTTTATGTGGTTTCTTCGGATAAGGCATTGGTGAAAAATATCATCGACCGGAAAATGGTTAAGCCGATCAAGGAGGGTGCGACAACTGGAGTTA
>JBFYLN010000095.1:0-3467 GCA_041305425.1 Microcaldota archaeon
TTCAGCGTCCGTCTTTCCGGATCCATTGTGGTTTCCCAAAGCTGCTCGGGATTCATTTCTCCCAGACCTGTGTATCGCTGGATTTCTGCTTTTTCTCCAATCTCTTTCAAAATTCTTTGCAGTTCTTCATCACTGTACGCATAGCGGATCTCCTTTCCGCGTTTTACTTTAAAGAGCGGAGGCTGTGCAGCATAAAGATATCCTTTTTCGATAATGGATTTGAAGTGACGATAGAAAAGTGTTAGAATAAGGGTTCTGATGTGTGATCCATCGACGTCAGCATCACACATCGCGATCAGCTTGTGGTACCGAACCTTTGTCAGGTCAAAATCCTCTCCAAATCCAGCACCAACTGAGAGAATTATGTTTTTTATTTCTTCTGATGCGAGCACTTTGTGGATTGGCGCCTTTTCAACATTGAGGATCTTTCCTTTCAATGGAAGGATCGCCTGGGTTCTTCTGTCACGAGCCTGCTTTGATGAGCCGGCGGCACTATCTCCTTCCACAAAATACAACTCGCTCTTCGCCGGATCCTTCTCTTCGCAGTCAGCGAGCTTTCCAGGCAGTATGCTGGATTCGAATATGCTTTTTCTCCGTATCAGGTCTTTTGCTTTTTGAGCCGCCTCGCGCGCTTCCATCGAATTCAAGATTTTCTGCACAATCACTTTGGCTTCAGATGGGGTTTCTTCCATGTACGTTTTCAACGCATCATAGACAATCGAATCCACCATACCTTTGACTTCTGTATTTCCAAGTTTTGTTTTCGTCTGTCCTTCAAATTGCGGCTCAGAGATTTTTATGCTAATGACTGTTGTAAGCCCTTCAAGAACATCATCGCCTGATATTTTCCGGTCTTCCTTTACTATCTTATTGCCTCTCAGATAATCATTAACGCCCCTTGTCAATGCGCTCTTGAAACCAGCAACATGCGTTCCGCCTTCGATTGTCCTGATGTCATTTACGAAAGAATAAATGTTCTCAGAATAGCTGTCAGTGTATTGGATCGCTGCCTGTATCTCGACGTGGTCGCTTGTCTTCTCTATGTAAAGCGGCGGATGGAGTTTTGTCCTTGCCTTATTCAGATGCTCGACAAACTGCTTCAACCCGCCTTCATAATGGAATTCTTCCGTTTGTCCGCCAACACCCTGTCCTTCGACGTTCTGGCCATCACTTCGTTCATCTTTAATCATGACCCTAAGTCCAGCATTTAGAAATGCGAGTTCCATAATCCGCTCGCGTAAATAATTGTAATCCATTTCTGTTGTCTGGAATATTTTTCCGCTCGGCTTGAAGCGAACTGTTGTTCCGGTCCGATCCGTGATTCCAATTTCCTTCACTTCGAACTGCGGTGTTCCTAATGCATATGTCTGCAGCCAGATTTTTCCCTCGCGATGGACTTCTACGCTCAATTCTTCGCTAAGCGCATTAACAACCGAAACTCCGACACCATGGAGCCCGCCCGAGACCTTGTAAGCGTCTTTCTCGAATTTTCCTCCTGCATGGAGGATGGTCATCACCACTTCGAGTGCGGATTTTCCACTTGAATGTTTTTCAACCGGAATGCCTCTCCCTTCATCTATTACTGATACCGAATTATCCTTATGGATTATGACCTCGATTTTTTTCCCATGCCCTGCCAGATGCTCATCTATGGCATTATCTAGCACTTCAAACACGCAGTGGTGGAGACCCCTTTTTCCAATATCCCCAATGTACATTGCAGGCCGTTTCCGGACCGCTTCAAGCCCTTCCAAAATCTGAATGGATTCGGCTGTATACTCCTTGTTATCTGCCATAAAAATTACCACTTTTTCTGATGATTTTTTTGTTTGATTTTTACGTCGTAGAAATTGCGCTGTTTTTTATCGCATAAGTATATCTGCGCCAGCCTTTAAATTGCTATGTCTTTTTATTGAAAAAACCCGGCTATTTTTCTTGTTTTAAGTTATAAATAATGGATAAATGCATATATTTATATATTGTTTGCGGCATATATTATTTATTATGGCATCGAATAGTGCAAAGAAACCGCAAGAATCACCGTGTATGAACTCATTGCTTAGCTCTTGCCAAAAAAAACAGCTTCTTGGCCTTCTTCAGAATTGGAAAGATAAGGGTGAGCTGGAAAGCAAATTGGCATTCATTTTTTCAGATGATGGGAAGCAGAGGCTATTGGGGCTTGCCTTATGCAATGGCGCAATCAGTTCCGAGCAGTATAACCGGGAATATGCAAGAACTGTTGTGAGTTCGCTTCCTGAATCAGTGTTTGGGCCTTTCAGCCGTGTTCCGGATAATTGCAATCAAAAGGGTATGAGCCAGAAGGAAAAGGATGACACATACCATTCCATGGCTGGTGAGTGCTACCCTGGGATCTTGCGTACAAAATGTGGCACATACGGAGGAAACAAGGCTTTTCTGATGGTTCGCATAAGGACAACAGATACGGAATTTGATACCGCTATGTCTGATATCATAGGGCCGAATTTCAAATGCGTTATCAATTGCGACAATGGAAAATCTTACTATGAGATCTCTGCAATAGGGATTCCCCGTGAGACTATTTCACAGGCAAAATCAGAGCTGGATGAGGTTGCATGGGATTTTCTTACTTTTAAGGAAGAGAAGCAGGGCCTTGGGGACAAGGATACAATCAATTTCAAGCAATTGATAAAAAATCCAGACCATTCCAAGTATGGCTGATGGCTATTCAAATTGTTTCAATTTTTTAACGTACTGCGTCATCAATTCCTGTCTTTTTTTCCATAAAGCCTGATATTAGGTTATTAAGCTTCAGCCTGGAGTTCATAATCATCTAGATGCCAGGAAGGCGCATGCAATGAAACTCCAGCACAAACAAAATCTAAATAAGAATTCGAAAAAGGAGACATCATGCTGCAAACCGATTGAAGCGCAAAACATTCAATCTTTCAATAAATACAAGCCAACAAGCGACTCCCCTTTTGTCAGAATCGGTTTTCGCGAATCCGCAAAATGCGTGGCGCTCATGCCGATAGCCAAATGCGCGCAGCTCTACGGGTTTGAAGATGTTTCAAAGCCTGTAAAACGGATCGTGGAGAGGACTGAAGAGTTCAAAAAAATTCATCCGATTATCGGTCGAATTGCAGAAGTGGTGTCCTGGTCTGCCATTGGTTTCGGACTTGCGCAGGCAGGGGCATGGCTATCGGAAAAGTTCCGCCCGGCCGGGGCAACGCTTTCAGATGTCCTCGGCTATACGCTCGGGTGCGCGCATCCTTCTGCGATCGCGATCTCGCTTCGGAAGCTGTTCAAAGTGAAAAATTCGAGTGCCGGGATTTCAAGATATCTTGAAGCGTCTGTTGTTGGTTACACACCTGCTGCACCAGTATTTTTTGCAACGCTTGGCTCGATAACAAACGCTGCGCAATCCGTATCCTCTTCCGCATCGCTTGGTGTTGTAGGTATCGGTCGCGGGATAAGCGCAGCAATCT
>JBFYLN010000096.1:0-4166 GCA_041305425.1 Microcaldota archaeon
ATACATTTATAAACTATTTACAACATACATATTCTACTATCAAATATCAAAATAGTTAGACGATCAATACATTCAATCCAATAATAAAAAAAATAAACAAAAATAAACCAAAGAGGGAGACAAAATATGGCAGATCCGAAACAGCAGGCGCAACAACCAAAGAATATTGAAAAAACAAAGAAGGAAATGTTCAAGAGCGCGTATCGCGCTTTCAGCGGGAGATTGATACCGTTTTCAGACGAATGGGTAAAAAGGGGAGAACGTTTAAAGGAAGACGTGCGAAACCGGGCAAACCCAGATTTATCTAATAATAATGATACCAACACATCGACTAGTGATGCAATAACAAACGTGGCAGGTGGCGCAGCGCCTCCAACAACTGGGAATCCAATATCGAATTCACCACAATCTCAAGTCTCCTCAATTTCCAATTCGCCCAGCAGCAACACTGGCGATCAATTCGCAACATTCAATTCAGAATTCGCGGATTCGATTTACCGAGATTATAAGCGCGATGCCGAGGATATCAATTCCGCTTTATTCGATGTACTAAAGACACCAGAAGTTATTGGCATATTGAGGTCTGGAGTGATCGAAATAAAGGATAGTGAAGGGAAAGTAATTGATACTGTGAGCTTCCGCTCATCTCTTGAAGAAAATAAAACTGAATATGGAAATATTCTTGCCAAAATTCGTGAAAGATTAGCATCTGGTTTAGAGCAAGGAAGGTTGGAGATGCCAAATGATGCATTTATTCAAGAGGTTGAGCTGGGTACCAAGGACATCATTCTTCGGGAACTTGAAGTCATATACTCGGCATTAATAGGGCGGTCCGAGTATCCAGATAGCAGAGGGAACCCAGTCCCTGTTTGGGCAGGATGGGAAAAACGTCATCCCGGCCTTCCCAGTCCTCCTGAAGCATTCTTCGGTTTCCTTGAAAACATGGTAAAAAGTTCTGATTTGCAAAGCCAAGCAGGATTATTCCAGTTTGTAGTGCTTAAAGAACTTCTAACTTATAAGACTTTATCCGGAGCCGATCCAGTCACACTAAATGTTGTTGGTGCAAATCGGCCAATTGCGGATAAATCATTAATCGTTGATTTTTTCTCAAGAAAAATCGTAATTACTCCTTTCCTAAGTGATTTTTGCATTTCTGCGAAAAAGGTTCTTGAGGGAAATTCGGATACGATGTATGATTTCGATGATGAATTTGGTGGAGTAAAGCATAACTATCGTTTGCCAGGATTAGGGCTTTCCCAAAAAGATGCGCAGACAAAACAATTCGAGCTCCATGACGGATTGAAACGTGATTTGCGCAAGGTTACAAGCAAAGACGCTTTTGATAAGATGTTGGGCAGGTTAGAGCTCTATCAGTCACTTGCGATTCCAGAAGGATTTTTCGATGACCTGAAAAACGAAATCAAGACTCGGTCAAATCTTATTAACAGTGGCAATATTTCATTAAACCGATTAAGTGATAATCTTGCCCTGGTCAATGATCTTATACAAAATATTCGAAATGCAGGTTTGCCATCTTCTATTGCAAATGAGGTCAACTTATCGCTTGAAGATGCAATGCAATTGATACATCGTGAGAGCCCGGATGCTCAACTCAAGGCAATTGGCATTTTAGAAAAACTCGAACAAAGATTACGTTTCCCGCTCAAAGAGCTTGCACAAAAAAAGAGGTATCTTTTTGAAAGCAATCCAGAGCAGATGAAAGCCGGGGATTTGCAATTATACCAAAGGATACTCGCTTTGAACCTTTTTGAGGACCCGATCAAGGATGTTTCCCTGACAAAAAAGGAACAGGGGAAATTATGGTTGATCAAGGCATATAACTGGCTGAAGAAAAACACTGTTTTGCATTTGATTTCTTTGCCGTTCTATTATTATGGAAAATACACCTATGGGGTCGCATTGAAGTACCTGAAGCACTACAAAGAATGGAAAATGGCAAAATCCGAATATAAGAAATTAGTAGACCCTATTCGTGCAAAAGCCAGGGCATACAGCATGGAAAGAAACTTTTTTATCCGCCCATTTGTCCGATGGAACTTAATAAGAAAATCCCGGAAAGCTCAGCTTGGTGGGAATAGGAATTTTGCCGAATCATGGGACCTGCTTTTCAAGAATCGGGCAAAAACATTATTTGGAGTTTCCTTACTGGAAGCATCGCTCGTATCAAGCCTGATGATAGGTACGCCATTATATGGCTATATGAGCGGGAAAAAATACCTGGAAGAATGGAGCAACCTTAATCCATTCAAAGAATTTGCGATAAATTCTCCATCTACATTCTTGCCTTATAGCCATATGGTAAATTCGCCTACACTTGGCGACATCTGGACTCTGGATCCAAAGAAAACAATCTTCTGGCCACCGAATTGGGAATATCAATTTAAGGAAAAGAAAAAACAACCGGATCCAGCAGACCCAAAAAAGGAAGATAAAATCGAAACACTTAATCTGTCTTTACCGCAGAACCTTGTGACTATGAGCGATCATGGATTGAAGGTTTCGTACGGAATCGGAGCAAGCGGAACAATGAATGGAAAAGAGCTTGCGAAAAATATTGAATGGCTAAAAGATACAAATCTTGAAGCAAGCCAATGGCAAGCAGGGAAGAAAATCCCAAGCGTGCTTACCGTGATGGAAGAGATGTTGAAGAGTGCAAAGCTTGAAAAGATTGAGGAGATAACAGGCAAAACATTTTTACGATGGTCCCCGCGTGTAAGCGATGATTATGTCTGGAATACTGAAAAGACTGATGAATTCCTCAGATATGCTCGCAGTTTGGGCAATCCGTCACGTGCAGAGATTTATGCAAAACTCGAAGTTCTTGCTGCAAAGGAATTCGTTATTAGCAAGGCAGATCGTAAATGGCGACAGATAAGCAATATCAGGAACCGCGACCAGGTCGATTTCCTGGAAGCGAATCCTACATTTGCAGGACTTGTTGCTAAATGGTCTAACTTGGGAGCTGACCCGCTTTATTTCACGAACGGAGCAGCAACGAAATTCGTTGACCACTGCATGCGGATGGTTGTTGCAAAAGCAGAATTGACAAGCGCAGGCAAAGTCAAAATCGAAGAAGGGGAAGTTGCGGAGAAACTCCTCAAGACATACAACGCAACTGATATGGCAAAAGTGCTTTCGGTTTTCAAGGATGACGCGCTCAAAAACGGTTGGTTGGAGCAAAGGCCAACTGAATATGCAACTGCGATCAGGAATGCGGAAATCCAACAGGTTAAATTCGCATTCAAGCTTTCTTCAGATGAATCTGCAACATGGCTGCATGAAAACAAAGATGCGCTTGAGCTTATGAAAAAGCTCAATAATGCAAGCCTAAGTTATAGCTTGAATCGCGAACGGAGCGATGTCCTTGTACAAGAAATGAAGCGCATGAAAGAAAAAGGCGAATCTGTCATAAGCCTTGACCCATTAGCCGTACCTCCAGGAATCCGGGCGGCATGGGCAATAAAGGAAGGCTTTTTCTTTTCCTATGAAGGGCAGCAGAAACAGTTATATGCAAGCCAGGATGCGGAAGCACAGGAAAAGTCGGCAAAGGCAGCTCTGGCAGCGCAGGAAAAGACCGAAGCGAGAATAAAAGAGCTTACCGCAAGAAGCGACGCGCTCAAGAAAAAAATCGATGACAACGATACCATTCTTGCAAGGATCGACACGAAACTTAAGAAGGGCGGTGGTATCATATTTGGCAAAGAGCCGACAAAAGCCGATCTGGATGTTAAGCTTGCTTTGGAAGCGCAAAACAACGGTCTATGGACAGAACGCAAGAAGGTGGAAGAAGAGGTCACAAATCTTCAGGGCAGGCCGAAATCGGGAGTTCTTGCTGAATCGCCTGCAGTTTCTTCGCAAGCGTCGCAGGCGTTCTGGAACGCGAATCCTGAGGCGAAAAAAAACATCGAGAAGATCGTTTCCAAGATAGAAAAAACAGCTGCTTTCAAAGAGGCAAACAAATCAGGAAAAATTGCGAATGCAAAACAGATGGCTTTGGATTATGTCTTTGATCTTGCCACAAGCAAGGATCCGGCTAAGGTGAAGACTGCAAAAGAATGCGGATTGAGTTTCCAGAGCGGGCAATTAAAGATCGTTCCTTCCAAGGGCGTGTTGAATTACACGATTACCAATTATCTGATGAAATG
>JBFYLN010000097.1:0-3039 GCA_041305425.1 Microcaldota archaeon
TGAATGATGTCCCGTCGCGATCCTGGGAAGTGAGGCTGTGCATTTTGTCTCCGTATCCTTTGCGCTTTGAATATCGGCCAGTAATTTTGAAAAAGATGAGCTGCGCTATTTAATATCCGGCTTTGGGTCAATAAGCAGGCAAAGTCTTCGCAGATTTGCTGGCTGCCTTGGAGACATTTGATCCACTGACTATCAGCGTCCTCTCCAGTAACGCATGCTGCCCACCCATTAAAAGCAATCCAGGCAAAGATGAACGGTTCAAAGCTTTCTTCTGCATTACAATCTCTTTGAATCCAGGCACGCTCAAACCAACTAGAAATCAATCTCCTTCCGTCCTCATGAAGCGAATCGTAACGTCCGATATTTACCTGCCTAACGCCCATTCTTAAATTTTGGCAATCCATGGATTACTTCCTGTGTATACCCCTGCGAACATTGTTATTCAGCAGGCTCGGCATATTTATCTAATACATCATTCTTCAAGAATCCTAGATTCTTATCACTGGATAGCTCTATAAGATTGTCATACGAAATGAAGGTGCATTTTTCCGACAAAGCCCCACCCTCCAAGAGGGAGAATACGGGACGCCTAATTTCCTCAAACACTTTTTCACGCCTGGTGGCTGGTGCAACGATATGCAGATTGATTTCAATATTTGAAAGCAGTGCAACCAGATCTGCCATTCGCAGCAAGCCTGAATAGATCGACGTGGTGTGTTCGACTTCAAATGCGCGGACAATTGTTCTCCCCTTCAGCCAAAGCACATCGATATTCTCGATGGTCTTCATAGCCGTATCGCCATAATGCAAAGGCAGGCTTTCTAACAATGCCCCTCCCTGAGGATTCCATTTTTGAAGAACCCGTGCTCTATCTGCCTTAGGGAGCCAAATGGTTAAGCCCATTGTTGCCCCAATATTTGCTATCAATGCTTGCATTACAATTGATTCTCTTGGGCCGTCGTCTTCAATGTCTTCGGCTGCTTCTTTCTCATCATTTGTTGGAATGGAGACCACTACTTCTTTGTTCCCCCGCTTCACGCGGAGTTGCTTCTTCCAAAGACTCTCAATTTCGGGTGAATAGCAGAAGCGGCAAATCGTTCGTGCCGATGCAGAAACTCCCAGGTTCTTAAATCCTTCCAAGATAATACCGTTTGTCTTAACAATTCTTGTTCCCATAGAGGAATTCAGAAAATCAAAAGTAATCGGGAAGCCGAAATGGTCAATGAGCATCTTACGATCATTCAAAGATATGACGCTTAGGTTTAGAAAAGGATCGTAGGCTGCAAGCATTGCATTGATTGCATTCCCACTCTGACCCGTAAGATGGTTCTTCCTCCCCTCATTCTCTTTGTAAAGCAAATCGATTTGCTTTGCTCTGATATCGGGATCGCTGGAGGAGGTAAAGATGCTTGATATGATCGAGGATAATTTTTTGTTCGTACAGAGTTCACGGAACATTCTTCGCCATGCGCCTTGTGCAATCATGGCCTTGGCGACTGCCTCGGTGTCTTTGGTATTTCCTTTCCCGTTCCTGTCGAGGATCCTTACAATGGCATCTATGTCATCGTCAGTAAGGGATTCCGGTGAGCCATTAACAATATTTTGATCCCAGAAATTGCGGAAGGTTTCGCTCTGTGAAGCCCAGATCGCATCTTTCTTGCTCACATCGTAGTTGGCAATAAATTCGGCAAAAAGATCGGTAAGCATAGGATATCTCCAAAATTGGTTGATATTCTCAAGCCGTATGCCGTATTCGCCCAGACTATAAAACTGTCGTGCTCGTATGTCAATGAAATGCCGGAGAGAAAATTTTATGCTTGGTTTCGATCTTTGTTCTCGGGCGTGAATCGTTTCGTTTTCTTGCGTTTCGGAAGCCATAGATAGGTTGTTTTCGATCATCTCCCTCCAGTCCTTATGTGACCCCTACTCATGATTGTTTCGCCCGTTCTCCTTCCCCTATCGCTGTGTAACGGCAAATTCAAGGGGGATGATGGAAGGGGGAAATCCCTGTATTTCGATTTCCAGGGGCAAGGGGGAAGGCAGAAATTTCATGGCCGGTTATCGTCGGCAAGAATCCAGTAGGAAAGAAAGGGTAACTTTGGAGGAGATATTAAGGTTTATTTTAAATTGATAATCGTCTCTTCTTGATTGATGTCGATGAATCTTATGTTCTTGAAATTTGCTCTTTTCGCCTCTTTATAGACTCCTGCTATTAAAATTTCCTTGATTCGTTCATCCGTAATGCGAATCATTGAAATTTGCAGTGTTTCATCCTCAGTCCCCTGGACTCTTACAGTCATCATGCCGTATTCTTTTCTAAGCATTTGCTCGTAATATGTCGCAACTGCTAATTTACGAGGAAGGTCTTTATCAATTTTTCCATGTGCGGCGGTCTTAGGATTATGCGAGGGAGTCAACGAAGCGGATGGTGATAAGGTGGTAGTGGTTGATGATTTTGTTGGGGCATTGGTTACTCTGTCTCTCATTATGTTAAATGCAATTACTCCGAATAAGATTATTACAATGCTGCCTAAACAACCATATTGTTTATGTGATTTTCGTTTTTCTGCTGAGGCTTCATCACTTGAGGGTCTTATCTGTTCATCCTTATAGACAGCATGAAAGACTAAACCGCAACTACATTTCCCCTCGCCATTCAATGTATAGCCTGTATTATTGGGGGATATTGCCGATCGCTTAAGCTTGCTGGCTTTTTCGCATTTGGGGCACTTGACAATGATGTGCTCGCCTTCTTCTGAGACTAACCGCACTTCAGGTAAGGCGGGTTTTTGGCAAGAGGTCGGGTCTTCTGCCATCGGAAATCCACAATTTGGGCATGCTTTTGCCTTATCGGAAACCTCTTTTCCACATTCCATGCATTTGGTAAGCGCCATTCAAATCACCATCGCATTATTTCCCGTCGGATTATTTTTCTCTGTTTCGCAAGCCCCTCCTTCAATTGTATTCAAGCATATTGACAAGTTGAGAGATATATAATGCTTTAAATATTCTTTTTCAAGCTTATTTGCTTATTATAGT
>JBFYLN010000098.1:0-2971 GCA_041305425.1 Microcaldota archaeon
AGTCTGTTTTCGCAGATAAGACGCCTGCGGATATCGGGGCTGCGGCAACTGACCTAATTAAGAAAAAGAAATGGTACAGGGTCGGGCTCGAAGTAGGACAGCAGATTTTCAGCGAATCACCGAAACTTTCCGCAGGCTGGACAGTGCGGGACGTGATCCCCAGAAGAGCCGGGCTTGAAAAAGCAGCTCCTGCATCAGCAGAAGCCGGACCTGTAGTCGACGTAACAAAACTTCAATCAAATGTCCATTCGGTATTATTCACAAAGCCTCCGGGGAGAAAAACAAAAGCGATGATTGACACTGCAGCTGGTGTTGCGGCTGTTTCACGCAAATACAAAGGCGAAAAGGCAAAGGCAGAAGACGGCGTTCTCAAATCACTTACGCATATGATTGAAGAATATGGGCAAGAAGTGCAGAGAAAACAGAATGAGCCGGATTCTTCATTTTATTCCAGGCAGGCTACAGTCTCGTTAAATAAGCGAAACCTGGATGATGCGGGATTCAGGATCAGCCGCGAAAGCGGAAAGCTTTCTTGGTCCAGAGTGCAGAATAAAAAGAGCGAGAAGGCATTCAGGCAGCTGATATTCACGGCGCTGGTCGGATCTGAATAAAATATCGGTGAAAATTATGCAAGCTAACATATCAATGCGCGGAGGAAAGATTGTTTTCGTTTTCAGCGGAGGCGGAGTCAGGAAAACTTCAGTTAGAGTCGACAAGTCCATGAGTGAAGCTGGAGTTATCAGTGCGGTTGTAAGTGCTGCAAGCGAAGCCCGGGCAGCGGAAATGAACAATCTCGAACGCTTCAATGCGCTTAGCGTTATCTTAAAATCCGCTCCGCAGAATGCGATGAAGCTGCTTGCCCAATTACGTGGAAGTTCAAAACCATCTATTAAAACCGAACCTGCGCGAAAAGAGCGCGTACAAAAAGACCGCGTCCCTCCGCGCCAGATCGTCCCGAAGAAAACAAAAGAGCTCAAGATAACCCTTCCGATAATTACAAAAGCGATTAATTCGAAAGACACTATCCTCAGCGGCACTACGTTAGGGGTTCTTGCAAAGAATATCCCTTCATTAGACCGATTCCTCTCTACTGCAACAAACCGGAAACGCCTGTCAAATATGATTTTTTCATCTTTCAATAAGATGACAAAATACGATTTAGATTTCACTCTGATTCCTATTG
This sequence comes from Microcaldota archaeon, assembly GCA_041305425.1. Lineage (GTDB taxonomy): Archaea > Micrarchaeota > Micrarchaeia > Anstonellales > Bilamarchaeaceae > CAILMQ01. The sequence goes on from JBFYLN010000098.1 coordinate 1,184, forward strand.
GTGAAAAGAGAAATCCTCCTATTGAATTAAAATCATCAAATGACCCTGTAGCCTTAAGGCTATTCCTCGCCGAATATATTGGAAAGGGAAATCCCATTTATGCCAAAGAGCTCGCTTCACTTGGCGGCATTGCCATAAACAATTCACCATTAGATGGCAAGACGCTTATCGCTGCGATCGCCTATCTGCGCCGCTTTAATTATGGTGAGCTGAACTTGAAATCAAAACCTTTGGATCCGTTGATTTTAACACCGCTTACCGCCTCTTCGACAAAAGATGTTGTTCTGCCAGCTGCAACTCAGCCAGTTGCCAAGCCAACTCCCGCACCAAAAGAAACTTTCGTCCCGCGCGTTGCGATAATCGGCGATTCGTTAACAGGAGAGTTCAAAGGACAGAAGGCAGGATACCCGATGAATTTGCTTTCATTGATACAGGCTGGAAACAAGTCTGCGACTGTAACTCCATATGGGATAAAAGGCCAATCGAGCGGTGAGATCGCAAGCCGCTTCACCCCGGATATACTTGGAAAGGGCTACAATACCGTAGTAATACAGGCAGGCACAAATGACTTATATTCAAACACCAAAATAAATGATCCGAAAGTGTCCGAGCAGATGGTTGTCCGGGTTACTGCGAATATAGAAAAAATGGTTCGCGCTGCAAAGAGCGCAAAACCTCCATTGTCCGTAATCCTGCTTACAATCCACCCACAAAGAGGATACCGGCTCTGGACTGATGTCGTGCAACAGCGGATAGACAACATAAACAAGTGGATCATGTCGCAGGCTGGAAAAGGAGTGACTGTCGTTGACCTCTCCTCGCTTGGCGACAAGGACGGGAGAATTTTAAAGGGGCTGCATAATGGCGGCGGGCTTCATTTTAGTGGCAAAGGTGGAGTCGCAGTTGCGAAATTGATTTTTGAGCAGGGGTTTAAATCCGCTGCGTTAAAGACAGTGCAAATTCCTGAAAAAACCGCAGCTGAATACGAAAAGATCGCATCAAGCGTAAGGACTAGGCTGACACAGGCAATAAAATTCGGTGATACGAAAATCTTATCTGACTTCGAGGCATCATTGCAGCAAAAGGATATGCTAGCAACGATTCCGGAAAAAATGGCATCATTGCGAAAGGAGATGCTCTATTTGCCTGCGCAGGCAGCATTCAATCACCTGAAAGATAACGATCCAGGCTTTAACCGGTTCCTTCTTCAAAACAAGGGAAAGGATTTCAACGAACTGATCGATCTCCCGGGTGTGAAGGTCAGGATGCACGAGCGTGAGGTCGGCACAAGGTCAGTGAACAGGCAGGGAAAAATTGAGAATATGCTCGGAGAAAAGGGAATAGGTTATGAATCCGCAGCAGTAAAAGCCATCCAGCTTTATCTCGGCTATCGCTACAATTTCTACAAGGATGTGAAATCGGATTTCGAAGCGCTTTACGGAGAAAAGGGCGCGGTTGGAAAAAAACGTGTGATGAGGAGTGATGGTGTTCCTGACCGGGCTTTCTTCTACGAGTTTTCTGCATATGCCAGAAGGATCAGGTTGAACGCCCCGGTCCAAGAGCAAAATAAAGCCCCAGAACAAAAACATGAGCAACAGAAAGTTCCTGTAAGGGAGCTTTGAGTGAAACGATAACAGCAACATATATCTTGTGACACATCTTTATAAACTTCTTCTTACATATATTGTGACATGCGGGAAAGAGAAATTTCTAATCATCCAGAGCTAAATAGGCAAATCCGGGCCAAGCCAAAGTTCAGGCGGCTTGTTGCTGCATATACAGCGCTGG
>JBFYLN010000099.1:0-6304 GCA_041305425.1 Microcaldota archaeon
AGTCAATTATTCCAAACATATTGGACTGCACATATGGAAGGGTCATGGATGCGACAAGGATGTAGGAAAATGGAAATACGAAATATAGCCCGAGCGAGATCGCCATCACATACGCCCCTGCACCGCGAGTCGGAGGCAGCGCCCGAAGGATCACACCAATGGAAAAGAAGAAACCAGCATAGTATTTGATGAACGTCAGGGAATGCACAATCAGATAGTAGATGAACGTATAAAACGTCAATGACTGCACCGTATTCGTGATGCGCTCAGCCACCCATTTGAGCCCAAAGCAGCCCATTTGTTCAGACATGAAAACTTCCATATACAATGATGCGCATGCCTCAATCGGAATTGAGAGGACATACAGGAAATCCAGGAACCTCTGGATGCAAGTCATCGGCGCATCCATGTAAAGCAGCATGATGTCAATCATTGTGTCTCCAGGAACATCCACTGCACTCAATTGCGCGATCTTCTGGCAGGCTGGAAGGCTCGGGTTCGGGCAATAGGATACTGATGCCCAATACAATGGTTTTGCCACCCCGTTCAATAGCACGTCATCACTCACCGGGCCGATTAGAATGACTGCGAATATCACGATGAAAACAGAGGAAGCGGCAAAGATGAATTCTTTTTCGCCGTGTCTTCAAGCTGGCGCTGGTCAAAGAGCCTGGAAAACATTATCAGCATTATGGAGATGATGACCGAACCTGCGGCCGCGAATATGGCGATTGCCTGCCAGCCAAGATAAAAATCTGTGAAACTTCCACTCGCCATATCAAACCAACCTCGTTAATGCTGAAACATCAAGCTCTTCACCAAGCCCTTTGCTAAGCGATTTAGTTGCTTGCACAAGCAGCATTATGTCAAACACAGGCATTATGAATCCTATGGCAAATGCCCTGCCAATAGTTGCAAGCGGAAGCACCATCAAAAGAGTGAAGAAATTCCCGATAATGCTTGTGAAAATCTGGCCGATCCCGCCAAGGCCTGAAGAAAGCAGGTCTATGAACCCTGGAGTGTAATTTTTCTTGAACGGGTCATCTAACACATCGCCGAACTTATTCGCGTCACTTATATCCTCATTTGGAGATGCGTAATCTTTTGCAGTGGATGCGAATTTCTGGTTTATGAATGAGCGGAACGTGATCATCGGGCTCGTATCATCGGAATAGAACATCATGTAATTAAGGCAGTATAATATCGGGAAAACCAAAAGGAAACTGACGCCAAGCCCGATAAGCGAGCCGCCCAAACGCCGGGTCGGTGAAAAACACCTGAGGATAAGCCCGAGCGGTATGAAATAATACAGGCTTGCTGCCAATGTGAAAAGGAAAACGTAGAGCTGCGCGTAATTGATTATGTAAGCGACTGCAAGGGCAGAAGACATATTATTCAAAAGCGTCTTGAAAGGGGATGCCAAGCCTGCCAGAGGGGATGCCACAAGCCCGACACCCATGGGCCTTGCATAGGGAGTAACAGACGCATATGAATCTACATAAACCGTAAGGATGTAGTTCATCTCAAGCCAGACACCCATGTCTTCCCCAACTTCATTGAAATACGATTCAGTGAGGTTATAGATATTCGAGTCCGGGTTTACCCCTGGCGGCATTGATGAAGAGGGTATTAATGACCCGATCCCCATATTTGAAACAAGTGAAATCAGGCCGACGATCGCAATGACCAATAAGGCGCTGACAAATAGTTCGGTATATTCGAGCCGGACAAAATTCTTAAGACCGTCATTCCGGAAAAGGACCGAAAAGAAATATAAGAATGCCATTAGCACAGAAGACACGACAAGCGCTAAGATCGCGATCGAGCGCCATCCGCAAACCAATTCGCCAAGCCCGCTACCGCTAGCTGCGCATGCAACTGCGCCAAGTGCCGGGCCGGCATTGCCAACGATCTGGTCTGCGGTTAACATAGTTTTACCTCAAAAACAAACTAAATGACTTTGACAAACGACATGAATGAAACATCGACGCTGAAGAAGCGCGCGAACTCGCGGGCGGCAGTCAACGTGATGAAGATATTCAGGAACGGCAGCAGGATCGACATGATTACTGCATAATAGACTGCATTCCTGATCAGCTCGAAAGCGAGATCAAGGGCCATCCCAACGAAAAATGGGAAAAAAACACCTGCGAAAAGGAACATTGTCACAACAACCGAGCCTGCAACTGCCAGAATCCCGGATTTCTGGACAAAGGAGCGGATCGCGCCATCTCCTTCGATAAGATTCCCCTTCATTATTTTATGGGTCTCGTAGGTTACCAGGAACATCAATGGGTAGATGAGCGCGAGCGCAAACACGATGGCAAACAACGCCTCGCCCGCACCGCGCGTTTGCGGGAACGCCCTGAGGAAAATTCCAACTGGGATGAAAAGCGACCATGTCCATTTCTTGATCAGGCAAAGCATGATAAGGTGCAGCATCCATTCACCGATTCCCAGGGAAAGGAACTGCAGCGCCATGCCAACAAGGTCGATAAGCGGTTTTAGCACAGGGCCCATGTTGAATGAATACATCGCGCGCCAGGTGATCCCAAACCACATTGTCGCGGAAAAAATCGTGTGGATCACCATGTTATACATGACAAGGTTGGAGAATGTGGTCACCATTTCAGTGATCATCATGCGGCTGAAGGCCATTGCAGCATCGATATGCAATGACATATTCGGAAGCCCGTAAATCGGGTCGCTCATGTTGCTTGTCCGGATCCCGAACCATTGCGTAGTAACAAAGAGTATCGAGAAAATAAAAACAATCCTTAAAAGCGTCATGAAAATCTGGTACCATTCTTCTTTTGCAGTTGCGATCAGCGTTGGAGATTGCACCATGTGCCCTGCCATATAGATCAATATGACAACCATGAAGACAGTCATGAGCGCGAGAAGCGTCATGCTTATCCAGCCCGAATCAAAAGTGAATTGGTTAGGCCCGCAATATCCAGGGCTGAAAGCGTCATACATACTGCCTAGTGTTCCGGGAACCGCACCGCCAGCAGTCTGGCCAGCTAAGAGGAAAAGGTTCGCGTCGGTTTTCAATGTGTCGGAAGTGCTATCAATGAATTTGTAAGTCGATGTTTGTTCAGCATCCTCGCTATGCGTTAGCCCCGAAAGGAGCAGGAAAACCAAAAAGGTTATTGGAAGTAATTTTTGCATAGAAAATTTCCCTCGAATCATATCAAATGCGTGAGCCCAGCGATCTCCACATCCCCTCCGAAAGTCATTGACAATGAACGTATTGCCGCGATTGTCGCGAGTATTCCAAAGAGCGAAAAGAAAACCGAAAAGAACGCAAGGCGCGAGAGCGCATCGATCGGGCCTCCGGGCTTGTATGCGACCGATATCCCCTTGTCGAACTTACCCATGCTTGCCACCTTGTCTTTCCACAGATTCGTTTTGTTCCGAGCGGTTTCCATTGTGGTTAACCGGTCTTCTTCTTTCACGTCTTTAGAAAAGTCAGCGCCTTCTAACGGCTTGAAGCCGTTATCTCCTTCCAAATCAGCCATTCGCTCTCCGGTTGTTTTGCTCATCCTCTGATCATATTGTGCCATTACATCCTTTGTTTCAAGGCTGCCTCCAGGCATCGGCATGCTGCCATTCATATACATGAAATTCGAAATCGGCGGATCATTGCAGGCATTTGGCCCCATGCTATCGCAAACATCCTGCAATTCAGGTGATTGCTGGATCTTCATCCTTACCTGTTCTTTCATGTCAATCATGACAAGCCCGCCAAAAGCGTAGAACATGGGAAAGATATAATAAAGCGCGATTGCCATTCCCAACAAAAGACCGCCGAGCTTTCTCGAGAATGTGAATGTACGCAACACTGCACCAGCGACAAAGAGCCCGGGGAAAAGCGCTTTTGCGATGAATGAAAGCATGATCTCCTGGAATTTCGAGAGCATCATTATCTTGATCGCGAAATCAAACATCTGGGCTTTTATTGTATTGCCCATTGCGAAAAAGCCCCTCCATGGCGTGATTGTGAAGAAACCGGTTTTTTCGAAAATGAATTCGAAATTTATCGTGAAGTCGGCAGCCATCGAAGTGTAGATGTTTGCGATGTAAGTCATATACGCAAGCTTTGACCCTTCATCAAACACCTCATGCAGATACCACATTCCAAGGCGGATATGGCAAGATGGGATGTTATAGAAAAGGTCAGTGGGCCTTGATGAAAGCGTGCCTGGAGAACATAAATCATAAGGTTGGCTTGACCCGGAAATATAAACAGAAGGGCCGTTTGCTCCATACCCGAGCGATCCTTGTATCACTGAATCTACGACATAAAGCGCACCAAGGCCCGGAGTCGCGACTAAAGCGATGATGATGATCGAATAAAAAACTTCAACGAGCTCCATCTTTGCCCAGCTTTTCATCTTCTCGTTCATGAGCGCAGAGCCGAGCATATAGACGAAAGAAGTGATGGCAGTGGCTGTCCCAAGGGCGATCACCGAGATCGGGAGCCACTTATCGTACCAAATATCAAGCAACGTTGCCATCATGACACCTTCTGTGTAAGGAATTTCGTGATCACATTCATCGAAGTCATGGTGATCACGGTCGCAAATGCAGGTATGAAAAGCGCGAAAAGTGATAAAAGGGCGAGTGTTTTCATGATCGGGACAAACTCTGCCATTGAAAGCAGGTTAAGTGTCGGTTCGGATAAAAGCCCCTTGAATGTTGTAGCTAGAACAGGGAAATGCTGGAACAGCCGTATATTCGTGGTAGGATGCAAAAGCACGCCGAAAACACCATATTTGAAAGGCCCGCAAAGCGATTGGATAAGGACTTCAGACCTTGCCTTGTCGTAATTTTCGAACTGGATGTCCTTTAGCACCTGTGCGCCAATCAGGTAAGTGAGCGGGAAAACGAATTGGAAACTGAATGCCAATGCGATAAGGAATGAGCCGGCATCGCGTGTCGGGGGAAAGAAACGGAGGATAAGCCCTGCCGGAAGCATGAATGGGATCATCAAAGAATCAATGAGATTCATGATTGAAATCTGCGCTGAGATGCTCCCATATGCAGCGACCAGGCCATATCCAATTACATTTGTAATCTGAATAAAGACGTCGATTCCTGGGAAAACTTTAAACACATTTGTCAATACTGCTTCGCCAATACGCCGGCTGAATGTGTTAAGCATTGAAGTGCATGTCTGAATCTTGAAAACATCATACATGGCAGAAAGCGTGCTGCTTGCAATCGTATCCCGCATAAAATGTATCGCCGCAATAGGCGCGCTTTCCTTCCCGGAAATCGCTAGCGAGACCATGCTTCCTGCTGCAAAGAACCCGAGCACGAAAATTACGATTAAGAATGATCCTGTGAGATTTGACATCTCGACATTCAGATAGGCTTCCCATTCCGCTACCCCGAAAACCTTGGAAACGACATATGTAAGAAGAATGAGGGCGGAAACGAAAAAAGCGATATTTGTGATTAATCCTCCGTAGCTGCCAAGGATCGTCCCTTGGAAAAATGAATTTTGGAATGATGTGAAAACCTGAAAGAAAATTACATAGAGAACAGAGCAGATGAGCGCACCGGTTAGCATGTTCGTTGACCAAATCGACGCCCTTGCGCGCGTTTCAGCGCCACTCATCTGGCCAAGGGCATATGTAAGGGCGGATAAGACAACGAGCAGGAATATCAAGGCGAACAGGATCGACTCTGTGCCTGATTTGAGCAATCCCAGGAGTTCATCGAAAAATCCCGGCTGGGGCCCGGTTGACACTGCGGACTGTGAATAATCTAAAAAGAAATAAAGCGCTGCCAAGAGCAAAGCGGAGATCCCGACCGCAGTGAGCATGGATTTTGCCCATACAGTTGCCTTTGCCCGCGTTTCAGCGCCGAACATCTGGCCGATGGCATAAACCGCTGCCGCGATTACAACAAGCAAAAACATAAGCCCGACAAGTATCGCTTTTGCAATATCCACCTGGGCTTTGATTGTAGTGGCCGGGTCTGAGGGAGCGGCTACGGGGGCCGGATCTAGAGCATTTACAGTAATGATGATAAGCAGAAGCGCGAAAAGCACTTTTTTTGTCTCATGCCAAATCCTCAATCCATACACCTTTTTCATTAATATCCATAAGAATTTTTTTCATATGATTTTCGCAATCCCGGCGATATCTACTTCACCGCCAGTGATCATCGCAATATTACGGTACATCGTGATTGTGATGATTATCTCAAATACCGAGGTTAAAAGTACGACAACCGCGAATTGGCCGTGTGCGACGACCGCGTCGATGATGAAGAAATATAATCCAGCAGTAGC
>JBFYLN010000100.1:0-3833 GCA_041305425.1 Microcaldota archaeon
ATTCACAAAATTCGATAAGATAATTGTAGGGAATGAAAAAGGAAGCTATGAGCTCTGAAAAATCAGAGCCCATGAAAAAATAAAAAGAACTTTACTTTCTTCTTTTTCTCACAAACATATCGCTTTCTTTTTCTTGCGCAGGCTGAGCCGCAGTTTCAACAGGTTTTGGCTGTTCCATCTCTTCCTGAAGGGCCCTTGATGCGACTTCCTCGGCCTCCTTTGCCTTCTGCTTTGCAAGCCTTTCTGTCGCCTTCTTTATCATGTCCCGCTCGATCTCTTCGCGGTTCTTGATCTCGTCTTCAGTCCTTGCTTTGTTGAAGAAGAAGCCTGCAAAGAACATGAGTATCGAAACCAGTATCAGAAGCAGCGGTATTCCGTAATACATTGACGGCAAAATCAACGTAGTGAAATCAGCTTTTATTTTTGCAAACTGCGTTGGCAATTTAGCGCCGCATTGCGAAAGCTTGGACATGTCATTTGTAGTTAGGAAATCAACTACTGCACTTAGGATGTCCGTAGCATAACTTACGAAAACAAAAACGCTTCCGACCATTACGATTAGCGCAATCAGAATCAGTAACGAACTTACTATTTTATTCTTATTCATAAATCCCACCTGGATAACGATAATGCAAGAAGATTATTTATTCCTATTTATTCTTTGACAATGACGAGCAATAGGATGATGGCAAGCGAAGTGGTCGCGATTGAGAAAACGAATGGGACAGGCACGCCGTGAAATGTTGTTGTCCAGAAAACCGCGGCAATCAGGTTTGCTGGAAGAGCGATCAATCCGAGCACGCCCTTGTATGAGCCTAGCGCGGTTGCATAAGCCCGTGGATGCACGAGCTTTGAAAGAAGGATCTGCGGCGCAGTCTTGTTCACTGCCATGAAAATGCCAAGCAGGCCGAATACTAAGAACATCGAAGAAGAGGATGGGAAAACCCCGCAGATTACAAGGGCAAGCAGGAAGAATGAGACCCCAGCCAACAACGTATTCCTGGAGCCGATACGGTCAGCGAGAATTCCGGCAGGCAAAGAGGAGATTGTGTAAAGCACATTGTAGGCAAGGTAAACGACAGGCAAAAGAATAACTGGTAGATATTCGCCAGCTCGCAATAAGAAAAGCATGATACTGAACTGGCCCAAAGCGAACAACGAGGAAATGAGTAGGAAAGGAAGCGTTCCGTTTGTTCGTATCACATCCTTTAGCAGCAGGTTCAGATGTTGCGGTTTCGACTGCTTGTCAGTCACGAAAAAGATGATGGCTGCAGCTAAAATTGCCGGTACAAATGCGATCATGAAGATTGATTTGTAAGATTCGAGGCTATGGACATCGGAATAGAATATCGTAAGCAGGAAGGTCGCAAGCAGCGGGCCGATTATCGCACCAGTGTTGTCAAGCATTTTCCTAAATCCGAATGCGCGACCGACAACGCTCGGGTCTTCGGAACGAACGATCAATGCATCCCGTGGGGTTTCCCGGACTCCTTTTCCGGCGCGGTCGATGACGCGGATAGCCAGAACCTGAGGCCACGCAACAACTGCGATCAAGGAGGCTTTTGCAGCAGCAGAAAGGAAATAACCTGAAAGTACAAGGCCTTTCTTTTTTCCGGTTTGGTCTGATCGCGCACCTGCGAAGAAGCCGCTAATGCTCAACGCAGCCTCCGCTAGGCTTTCCATAAGCCCGATTGCATATGCTGGCGCTAAAAGCATCTGAGTAAGGAATATCGGCAATAGCGGATAAAGCATTTCAGATGATATGTCGCCAAGAAAGCTACTGATTGAAAGCAGTTTCGTATTCTTGCTTAATTGCGCAGGCATATGTCAATGGTTTGATTGAATCATTATTATAAATGCTGAGTGAGAGATAAGAATCATGGTGGTATTGGGAGAAGAGACAAAAGAGAAATTGAAAACCCCGCTTGGCAAAGTATATAAGAATGCGTTATCGGTTATTAAGATGATTAATGGGAAGCGGATGATTTCAGTCGGTGATGTTTGTACGATCGCGCTTCTTGATGCTGGAATAGTTCCACACTTATCTGTTTACGATTTCAGGTTCATGCGCAATGATCTTGGCATTGAGGGAAAAATAAAACTCAAGACACAGTACCCAAAACCCAAGAAATATTCCAATCCTGCAGGGACTGTTTCAGATACGCTTATTTCGGATGCATCAAAACTGATCGAAGCTGGCGGTGCAATATTGATCGAGGGGGAAGAGGATCTGACAGCCCTCGCGTTTATTCTGGGTGCTAGAATCGGAGATATGCTTGTGTATGGGCAACCCAAAGCCGGGATAGTGCTTGTTGAGATTGATGAGAAGATAAAAGAAAAGGCAAGGAAGTTTTTATCGCTTTAGAAGGATGTTAGCCGCCTGAGCCTTTTGTCATGAAATATAAAGATACAAAAGAGGCAAGCGTCATCCCAATAGCCATCAGAATAAGGATGTTCAAATCTGTCCCGGGCATTATGCTGTCATAAAACATCGTTATGCCAATGCCCAGGATCAATGAGCCTATGAAGACTATTGCCTTGACTAATGAGCTTGCCATGTTGTTATCACGTTAGATTAAGAAAATTAATCTAAGTTCGGTGCGCCCTTACCTGCTGCGGCTGCAAGGCCTTTTGTGACGACGATTACGTCTTCGACAGACTTGACGTTTGCGTAAAGAATCGATTTATCGCGGATCGATTTCTTCGCTTCATCTTTTCCTCCTGGGAGCGCCTCGATCAAAATCCTCGAGACTTCACCGCTCTCGACATCCACAATAAAATCCTGCGCGTTTCCGATGAACTTACCGGAATCCGTGAAGATATCCATTCCGTACATCCTTGATAGCTTCGTTGTCATTCAAATCACCTGGTCGAATTAATTTACTCTATGCTTATATTTCAGAATAGATTTAAAAGGGTTCGGGACTCGCAGAAAAAGGAATTAGTTTATTCCAAGATAGTATAAAAGCAAGTAAAGGAAAATCGAAAAGACCCCAAAACCAATTAAAATATCCTTAGCCATTGAAAACCAAATTTTTTCAATTATCTTATGTTCATGGGAATTGCTGATATATAATAGATCAGATTTGCCCTTTTTCACTACTAGAGTTTCATGAGCAATATGGCTTTTTTGATCTTTTATCGATTGTGCTTTTCCAAGCACATATATTTTATCATTTTCAAAAATGCAGGTTTCAGTGATCTGGAATTCGCTTGTCTTGTGGTCCATGAACTCCTTTCGATCGCGATAGTTCAAGCTCTTTATGAATTCGACCGCTTGTTTATCGAGTTGTTGGAAATCTGCCCAAAGAACTTTTCCGCCTTCCAGATATCCTGCGTATGCATTCGAAACAGGCAGATCCAGGTCTGCTTTTTTTGGATCCACAAGCATCTTGCCAGTGTTATCTTCTAGATAAAATTCGCGAAAACGATCTCTGAAAAATATACCAATTTGCCTGTCTCTCAAATCTTTATACGATGCTGAAACATTCCAGTAAACGCAGGGTTTATTTGATATCGGGCTTAGCAACTCCTCTTTGCATCTCGCTTTCCCAAAAAGCTCGATTAAACCGATTGCAGCTGAACGGACTTTGGATGTAGGCAGGTTGTTTATTTTTTGTATGAGAAGATATTTGGAAACGCCATTTAAAATAAATAATAATCCGCCAAGAATGCACACTATGAATAATAAAAGTATTAAAATGTAAACTTCGACGACGTTCATAAAAACATCATGAAAGGAAAGGTTTATATCTCGGAGTAAGGCAATATCGGGGTATGGAAAGATCGAAAATTATTTTTGGCACGTACGTTGGATTGCTTTTCATAGATCG
>JBFYLN010000101.1:0-6324 GCA_041305425.1 Microcaldota archaeon
TATCTCGTTGCGCCCGTATTCTTGAAGGCGGAGCGCCGCCTCGCGGTTGCTGATGCCTTCGCGCCTGCTCTTAAGCATTTCCAGGGCGGATTGCACTTCGAGGGAATGGAAATCATCGTTCGAACTCATAGCACTCAAAAGAGACTTACAGGCAATTGTTATAAATACTTACTGGCGCGCGGGACCACCGGTCACAGACCGGTAGAATTAAGCATTAAATACTTTGGCTAGTTCATATAGAATTAATGTGTGTTAGATGGATCCGGTAATATTAATACTGCGAGATTTAGGCGTAATACTATTTGCCTCACTCATAATGGCAACCCTATTTGAAAGGATGAAACTGCCGCCTGTGATTGGAATGGTACTGGCAGGCATTATGCTTAACCCCTTCACACCGGGTTTTGTTGTGGAAAGTAACAGGGAGATAACAATATTCGCGCAGTTAGGTGGCGTACTGCTTATGTTCGTTCTTGGACTGCAGTTCGAGTATCACCAAATGAAAAAACTTGGCACAATCGGATTTACCCTGGCAGGCGTTGCTTCAGTAGTCACATTTTTCGCAGGAGCCGCCGGTGGCCTGCTTCTTGGCATGTCTTTAGCGGAGTTGCTCATAATTGGTGCGTTTTTTGTTTCTACTAGTACAACAATTGCGCTGCACATAATACACGAAATGGGTTTGGACAAATTAAAAAATTCCAAGCTAATGGAAGCAGCAATCGTAATAGATGATCTTTATGGATTCATCGTTTTGAGCCTTATTAGCGGATACATCGGCATAGCGAGCGCAAGCACAGGCGAAGTACTGCTGTCATCAGCATGGATGTTGTTGAGTATTATTGCAGTGTTTTTACTTGGTGTGAGAGTGATCCCAAAAATATTTGAAATCTTTGATAAGTACTTTCCATCTAGTGCGCTTACGCTCGGAACCGCTTTTTGTCTTGTCTTGGTATATGAGCTTATGCAATTTAACGTTTCGCCTTTTATAGGGGCGTTCCTTGCAGGAACGATATTGACATCAAGTGTGTTTCACAAAAATGTCCTTGGGTCGGTAATGCCGATTAGAAACCTTTTTGCTAATGTTTTCTTCGTTAGCATAGGGCTACTGCTTGATCCGAGCCAGCTATTTGTAGCACTGCCCACGATCGTATTCCTTTCCATAATAGCTGTAGTTTCAAAATGGCTCGCTGCGAGTGCATTCTTGGTGAAACTTGGCTCCAATATAAAGGATGCATTAAAATTAGGAGCCATGACTTCCCCTCGTGGAGAAGTATTATTGATAATAGCCAGCAATGTAGTGCTTGCTGAAGTGGTGGCGCCAGTATTTCTGTCTATCGCTACAGGCATCTTAATACTAAGTACTATCGCGCCCATGATAATTATGAAATTTATCAACCTGGTTAAAGAGTAGCCAGACCTCTGATCTGTTCTGAACGTACGAGGGCATGATTTGAGATCTAATCTGAGGTTCCCGAAAGGAGTAAGACCTCAGACCAGATCAGTATGCAGGGGAGGAGATTATCCGTTTTGTTTGGATATTCATTGGATCCAACCAAAGCTTTTGAACTCCCGAAGGCACTAAGCCACTAGCCCCTCAAGCTAGCACGTTTGACCGCTCCGCCACCCCTGCGTGTAAACTTTTGTCGCACCTTAGCAAGGGGTTTGGCAATCGGTTCTCCGATTGACTATACCCCTGCGAACGAATGTGAGCAGGGGGCATTGGCCGAAACTTCGGCCAATCCAACCCCTGCAAGGAAGTTTTGTGTTTTGAGTCTTGATTAAAAAACCCGCGAATGGAAATCAATAATATATCCAGCCGCATTCCGAAATATAAAAATATTAAAAACAAGAAAATTTAAATCTTATTCCTTTTCTTCCTTCTTCTTGGCCGCTTTTTTCTTCTTTTCAGCCGGCGCTTTTTCTGCCTTCACTTTTGCTTTCTTAGGAGCCTTTTTCTCAAGCGCATCAAGAATGGATTCCGTATCTAAAAGGATCTCGTCGCACGCCTTTTTCAGGAATGCAGCCGGAGTTGTCTGATGGAAGCTTTCAACGACAAATCGGAATTTATCGTCTTTGATCCCATAGCTGATCAACCCTGCCTGGTATTTGGCATGTGTCTTTCCGATTCCAACCTTTGCCTTCGCTTCGAAACGGAGGTGCTGGTTCGGGCCAAGGGTCAGGACAACGATGCTATCCTGAGCAATCTTAACATCCTTGTCCGTGCTTTTCAAATCCTTTGAATATACGATTTTCGGGCCAGTCTCATCAAGTGATAAAACAACCTCGAAATCCACTGGCAGGTTATCTGGCAGCGTCAATGGCATCATGCCAAGCCGATGGGCGATATATTCGTCCCAAAGCGAAGTTGTGTTGTCATAGAAAGTCACTGAATCGATCGCAAGCGCTGGAACACGGTTCAGGCAATAGCGCCTGACCATATTTGCAAAGCTGGGAGTAATCCCATCCACAACGAATTCCAAGCGATCCTCATGCTTCTTTTCAAGAGTGATTTCCATGTAATCCACCTATACCCTTCTTCCTCTTCTTCCGCCTTTGCGTTTCATGGAGTCAGTGGGTAATGGGGTAACATCTTCGATCCTGCCGATCCGGACACCGCTTCTTGCGATGGTCCTGATCACTGCCTGTGCACCAGAGCCTGGAGATTTCGAACCGACTCCACCTGGAGCGCGGATCCTGACATGTACGTGGAAAATGCCCTTGTTCTTAAGGTTTGTAACGACGTTTATAGCCGCCTGCATCGCTGCATATGGCCTGCCTTCTTCCCGATCAGACTTAACGACAACGCCACCGCTCGACCATGCGAGAGTTTCTGCCCCGCTAAGGTCAGTCGCAGTGATTATCGTATCGTTTTTCGAGGAGAATACATGAACGACTGCAACCCGCCTTTTTGCAACTTCCTTGCTAATCGGCGGTGCAACTACTGGCGCAGCCACTGGCGCAACTACCGGCGCATCTTTCTTTTCTTCAATTGGTTGAGTTTCTTCCATTCAAACACCTAAGATTGTACTGGCGCGGCAACTGGCTTTTCTTCAGGAGCTTTAGGGGTCCTTGCAGAAAGGTCGATTGGCTGTGCATAAACGAGCGTTGCCTCTTCATGAGTTTTAACAATATAACCTGGAGTCTGCATCCGCCTTCCCTCGAGTGCGATAAACCCGTGGGTGATTAGCTGCCTGCTTTGGCGCATTGATTTTGCAAGGCCTTTGCGTACGACAAGCGTCTGCAACCTGCGCTCAAGCAGATCACGGACCTTAAGGCCCAAAACGTCATCTACTGCGGAACCTTGCTTGAGTATTCCGATTTTTGAGAGCTTGACCAGCATTTTTGTTTCCTCTTTTTTGCGCTCTTCCTGAGCTAAGGAAAGCAAACGCCTGGCTTCGCGCCTGTATTTGCGCAATTCAGAATCATTGACCCATAATTCACGCATGCATTTCAATCCGTATTCTTTTTTGAGCCCACTATCATGAGCTAACCGATCAACATCCCAAAGCCTTTTTGGCTTAACGAACTTGTTCCTTAGTTTTGGCGGATCTCCCATATAAACACCTTAATATTTCATCAATTTTTTTTCATATTAAAATCATTTCATTTCTTCTCAGCAGGCTTTGCTGCTGGCTTTCCAGCAGCTGGTTTTGCTGCAATTCCCGGAGCAGCTGCTTTTGCTTCAGCAGGCTTTGCCGCGCCTCCAGCCGGGCCTTTCCCAGCAGGAGCTGCAGATGGAGCTGCACCAGCTTCAGCAGGCTTTGCACCCGCTGCAATGATGGATTTCCTAAGCACACCGACTGCCATACCGGTTCTGCCAGTGTTTCTTGTCCTTTGGCCCCTTACCTTCTGGCCATATGAATGCCGATACCCTTTCCAGGTATAAAGTTTCTTTTCTGTTTCAAGGTCTTCTCTCAAAGAGAAAAGCAAATCCGTCATAATGACGTGCTTGTCTACCCCGTCAGCACGGTCGCCGCGCCTATTGAGCAGGAATTTCGGAAGCGCATAATTTTGGAGGTTGAATAAAATCGCATCGATCTTCTCGATCTTTGCATCATCAAGTTCACCGACCTGGATATCGCATGAGATTCCCAATTCCTTGGAAAGCACATTTGCAACCGGGATGCTCAATGAATGGCTGATGCCCCTGACATGGTGCAATGCACGGTTGAGTGGGACGTGGCCCCTAATATCCTTTCCAGCGATACGCACGATTCCTCTAAACGTTTCGCTTTCAGGCACTTGCTCAACTTGTTTTGCTGGTTTTGCTTTTACTTCCTTTTTCTTCGGAGGAGTTTTTGCCATATTTTCACCTTTAGATTCATACACGCGTAATATTTTCAACTTCGATTTGGCTTACACCATCTATTTCGCTGATCTTGGATTCCAATGCATCCATGCCTCCCTGATCATCGTTGAGTAACAGGGTGGCGTGAAGGATCTTGATCCCAAATGGGCCGTCTTCTATCCTGGATGTCCGTACTTTGGTTATTTTCTCCAAGCCTTTTTTAACAGCATCTGCCTTTGATGCATCATTTAAAAAGATCTTGATATCCGCAGCTACATTAAATTCTTCCATACCATCACGGCCCGACAAATCCGCACTTGCACTTATATGTATTTAGGTTTTCCCTGCAAAAATAACATCGACAAATCTTATCCCCGCAATCTGGGCAGGGGAATTCTGCAAAGTCTCTGGTATTCTTTCCGCATGAATTGCATCGTTTCAAATGACCACCTGTAGTGTTAAGCATTGCTTCGACTAAAAGCCGCTAAAGGATAGTTTAAAGCAGTTAGGTATTTAAACGTGCGCTTAGGTCGCGTTTTTGAGTCTTCAGGTTTCCCGTAAGTTGAAGAAGAAACAGAAGAAGAAAAAACAATCGCCCTCACGGGGATTTGAACCCCGATTCTCAGATCCGCAATCTGACGTCCTATCCAGGTTAGACTATAAGGGCATTGACAATGAAAATTAATTTATGAGTTCTCATTAAAAAGATACGTTTTATTTTTCATGAATCTGGGAAAAAAAATGATAAACGAAAAAAGGAAAAAAAATCTGGAATCACTCACCCTTGCCCTTCCCGCCTTTCTTGCCTGAGGAAATGTAAAACCTGTAGGCAAGGAAAATCGCGATACCAAGAATTATAAGCAACAACCAGCTTTGTTGGGCCAGGACCTCGAAGATCGTCAGCCGCTCTGAAGGAACGACCGGTGACTTTGGCAATGATGTGACATTCACGCTTTTTATCAACCTGCCATTTTCCAGAAACTCGACCTTATAGTTACCAGCAAGTGATAGCGGGAAAGTGACCTTACCTTTCGAATCAGTAGGCACTACCTGGTAGCTGCCATCAGGAGCAGTGATCCTAAGTGGCACATTCGCAAGCGTCTTATTATCTACCAATAGAATCGCTGATCCCACGTCTCCGACAAATCCGCCTTGCCCTGATACATCAACTTCTTTTTGTACGCATTTATTGCTTGAGCAAACATAATTGGTTGGGCAGTCGCCATCAAAGCAGCATTCGTATTTATTCCAGGTATGGTTTGCAGCATAGCCGCATGAGCCGCTAACCAGGTCGCATGAACCGGAAGAGCTGCAGAATTCATTACCACTGCACCCGGCACTAGTTGTGCATTCTGGCTGCGGAGGTGGCGGAGGAGGTTGCACGCTTGCAACGCATTTGTTTTCTTTGCAAGTATAATTGACAGGGCAGTCGGCATCTTTTGTGCACTCTGGTTTTTGAGTACACTGTGCGCTTGTGTTCAGGATATAATTAACTGTCCCTTGAGGAGAATTATAGCATATGCTTGGCGTACTCGCACTCTGATAATTCAAATAAACGTCGACACTCCCATCCAATTCAATGAATGTATATTTGCCATCACTGCCAGTTGTTCCAGAGTGCTCAAGAAGGCTGTTTTTCAGGACACGGACATTTACATCGGATATGGGTGTTCCGGAAGATGTCACAACGACCATATTCCCACTGCATGAAATAGTCGTATCGAACAGAAGTGGTTTATTTGTGCATTGAGGTTTGCCATCAGATGGAGGCGGTGTCACTGAACACACGTTATTTGTACACGAACACCCTCCAGGGCAACTTCCAGCTTCTCCGCCGCAAGGCCGGGCAGCACATTCATTTGAATGGCTCGTATAGTTATATTCGCATATTCCGCACAAGCCGCAATCCAGAGTGCATGCAGGAATGGATGAGCAAGAATCTGAAATGCAATCGATTCAGAGTGTTCTGGGTGCCAGATATGCAGCGATGGAAGCTGTGTCAATCCAGGCTTATGCGGAGTTGATGGCGATTGTAA
>JBFYLN010000102.1:0-4070 GCA_041305425.1 Microcaldota archaeon
TCCGTTCCTTTCGATGTCACTTCTTCATGAACGCCTCGATCTTGTCCATTGCCGAGTTCAACTGTTCAAGGCTCGGCAAGAAGACAATCCGGAATGCCATTGTGCTTGAATCGTTTGTGAAGCCGGAACCAGGCACTACGACAACTCCCTCTTTGAGCAGCTCGCGTACAAACTGCCAATCATTCTTCCATCTGCCCTTCTTTTCAATTTTCACGAAAGCGTAAAATGCACCTTTAGGAGCAACAAGAGAAAGCCCGTCGATCATGTTGATTCGCTTAACCAAAAGATCGCGCCTTGTTTTGAGCTCTCCGTTGAATTTCGCAATATGATCATGCGGGCCGTTCAACGCTGCGATATATGCGCGCTGCATCTCCCAATTCACTGAAAGCCTCGAATTGCACAATCTCTGAACCGCATCCTTCATGGATTCCCATCCGTCCCCATGGAACGCGATATAACCAACACGCGCGCCAGGGTAGATGTAGTTCTTTGAAAGGCTGTTTCCGGAAATCAATGGAACATCCTTGTGAATCGAACGGAGGTTAGTATATTCACCTTCGAAAACAAGCTTTTCGTATGCATCGTCGGAAATTATCGGAAGCTTATATTCACCAGCGATATCGACGATTCCTTCAAGGATCTTTCGCGAATAAACTGCGCCAGTCGGGTTGTTCGGATTTATTACAAGGATCGCCTGCGTAAGCTTGTTGATTTTCTTTCTCATTGAATCCAAATCCGGCTCCCAAAACTTATCCGAATCGTATAGGAGTTCAGATCCGAACATCATCCTTTGCTTTGAAAGGTAGAGCGGGTAGGTCGGGCTTGGAAGCAAAATGTTTCTTCCAGGATCCACCATTGCCTGGAAAAGGAAATCTATTCCCTCACTAAGCCCGGATGTGACAAAAACTTCGGATGGATCAACGCCTTCGTATTTCGCTGCTGCTGCCCTAAGTTCAGGATCTCCCTCGCTTGGAGCATAACCAGAATAGTTTTTTTTCATGGCTTCAATTGCCGCATCCAGCACATGCTGTGGTGGCTTGAACCCGAAAGGTGCCGGATCCCCGATATTCAAATATATCATCTTTGTGCCTTTTTTCTCGAGCGCTTTTGCTTCGAGAACGATATCGCGTATCGGGTATGAAACTAGGTCTGAACGTTTAGATGCTTCAATCATATAGATTCACCGCCTAATTTTCTACGTATTAAATCTATGTTTGGGAGAAAAGTTTAAATTCGAATCATTCAGTCTATGTGTTTTGCGACAGTCAACGTAACATTTGTTGGGGAGCCATCCACAACCATTATTTTCGTGAATGAACCGATTTGAACATCAGAACTTAGTCCTGGACATGATGTGGCTCTGATTCCACCAAGATAACCGCAGAGGTTTGTCTGATCATGAATTGTTTTCAGATCATTTCTCGTATGATTCGCACTCGTAGAATTCCAATTGAAATCATAAAAGTCTCCCTTAAGATAAAGCACTCTCCAAACGTCGTTTGTGAGTTGGTAACGATAGAGGGAATCGTCTATTGCCGGAACTTGCGCTGCATTGGTTAACATGTAGGATACGATCAGCAAAAGGACCATCAATGAAATGATTGCTTCGATACTTTGCATGATTTTATCCTCCGCATACATATAATTTCGTGATTTCTCGATTCGAATCCACTACAACAATCCGATAAATACAGATTGGATATTCATCCGGTCCCGGGACATCGAGCGAAATCGAAAGCGAGTTCAATCCTGCCTTTGTTTTAAGATCAGAAGCGAGCGCATTATTTATTTTCGACCGATCGATCCAATTCGGATATCGCGCATTTTCGCACCCGCTAAAACCCGTACCAATGCATTCGGTCATAACCCCGTCCTGCTTCACCACCCGGTCAGCGATCGATACCAGTTTATCGAAAACCTGCTGCCGATCCATACGCTCGAGCGAACTTTTTGTCAGGAAGTTTGCAGCACTCAACGTAATTGTCAAAATGAAAAGCATGGGGATGATCGAAAACATGCCATCAAATGAAAGCATCGCTTTTCTGCCTGGCCCATTGCATGGCCTTGAGTTAGACTGGCTCTGCATCAAACCACCTGGGCTTTTCAATGACCCCATTGATCACAATCGATTTGTTCCCATAACTCGTGCTAACCGAATTCCCGGATACATTGTATGTTGTACTGGTTGTGAAATACATCGCTACGCCATTGTTCACATATACCTCGAGCAATCGCGTAAATTCCTCCATCTTCATTGTTTCTTCCATGATTTTGGATTGGGATTTTGCTCGCGTTAGTGCAAATGACATGCTGGAGATGAGTATAGTTAGGAAGATCAGAGTTGCAAGGAAGATCAGTACGAATTCAAGGCTCGCCTGCGCTTTTTTGCAATCGTATTTCTCAAGGGGAATAACTTTGTTGTTCATGGATAAACCTTGTATCCTTGCGGCAGGTATGAAACAGATGTCATGCCGAACTTATTGTAATGGACTACAACCACGATCATCTGGCTCCCTGAGAGTTTGACATCTACAAGCTCGGGATTAAGAGTAAGATCGCTGGGAATCGGTTGGATGTTTGGAGAGACCGTATCCATGCACAAAAGCGGGCCGGTCGTGTTCACTATTGCAATCAATTCGGAAATGTTTTGTGCAGTAGTTGTGAAATCGTCGCAGTTAGGGCAGATATCCCGGCTTGCGAATGTATTTGCGGTAACACGGGTGATTGGCGGAGCACAGCTTATCCTCACATCCATATCTGCTGCGAATTTTATATTTGATAATTTTACAAGGGAAAGGTAAGCGCCATATTTTGTCCAGATCTTCGCTTCATCGGGCCGAAAACACTCTGGAGTCTTATCGTACAAAGGGGGAGCCGCACATTTTGCGACTGAATGGTTCAAGCTATACTCATTGAAAGCAGATGTAGCTCCTTGCCGTATAGCCTCTGATGCGGCCTCTTTCCCATTCATGCCGAATTGGTAAGTCCGCTCTGCAGCGATCGCTTTTGAGAATGAGATTTTGTTTGCCTGCTCGGACGCCTGCACAAGGTTCAGGATCAGGAAAGCGGAAACGAAAACAAGAATAAAGGAAAGATAGCCTTTCATAGGCAAATATCACTTGCAAGTTATTTTACGTTTATCGCGTATGACCCAACTGAATTGAGTTCAGCGATCTTGGCAACTTCCGAGCGCTCAGGATCCAGAATGATGATCATTCCGGAGAACCGCTCGGACAATTCACCGCTGCATTTCGGGCAGCTTTTCTCAGGCCCATGGACGATATACCTACAAAGTTTGCAAGCCTTCATTTTGCCACCTCTGTTTTTTCTTTCTTCTTGCTAGCTGTCGATGCCCTTGCCCGCGATTCATCCATCCATTCAGGCTTCCCAAGGCCATCTGGCCTCATTGTCAGGCCGATTTTCGTGTCTGCGGTTGTCGCCTTCAGGCTGACAGTAGAAACTTTTACTAGAAGCGTGTCGCCTTTTTTCACCGAGCGTTTTTCAGCCCTCGAAACGAGCGTCTTTGCCTTCTTGTCATAAAAGTATTTTTCTCTTCCAAATTGGGAAATATGCAAAAGCCCCTGGAAAGGTCCAATAGATACGAAAGCACCGAATTCGACGATCTCTTTCACTTCTGCTTCGAATACCTCGTTGACTTGAGGCAGGAAACAGAGCGACTCGAATTTCAATCGATAATATGCGCCCCCATCGCCTGGAATGACAAGGCCTTCGTTGGCGACTTTTGCATTTGCAACAACCAGTATCATACCCACTTCCTTGAATATCCTCCGCTCGAAGCGGTCACGCAATATCCGTAGGACCGAATCGTTGAGAGAACTTCCAAACATCGATGGTGGGACTCTAACCCGATCTTCTATTGTCGTTAAATAATACATAATTCATTCCTCCGTCATTCGCTACCTGCACGTTTGCAGATAGAGAGTCTATCCAATAGGCTAATTATCTAGCAGGTTATTGGCAGTAATTATTAGCATATGATGTGTTTTTTAAACCATCTCCCACAAATCTTATGTTATAATAGAGGCGGTATCATGAATGCTCAGTTGAAA
>JBFYLN010000103.1:0-7200 GCA_041305425.1 Microcaldota archaeon
CCAGATACTTCCCGAACCGCAGCGCTCGTGTTTGCCAATGAACTCGGGATCCCGTTTGAGGAGGGTTTGATCAAGAACCGATATATCGGTCGAACGTTCATCATGCCGAACCAGTTGGCAAGAAGCGAAGCGGTCAGGTTGAAATTAAATCCGGTTCGAAAAGTGATCGGAGGAAAACGGATCGTTCTGGTTGATGACAGTATTGTACGCGGAACGACGCTTCGCGAGATTGTGAAGATGGTTCGGGAAGCGGGCGCTAAAGAAGTGCACCTTAGGATAACATGCCCGCCCATTCGCGATCCGTGCTTTTACGGAGTGGATATGTCAACGTATTCGGAACTTATCGCAAACGAGAAAACTGTTGAAGAGATAAAAAAATACCTCGATGCAGATAGCCTCGGATTCATCTCAATTGAAGGAGTGAAGAAAGCGATCGGCCTTCCGCTTTGCACAGGTTGCCTTGACCAGGATTATCCGACTGATATAGGGAAGAAACTGGCAAAGGAGAGGAAAGGAGCTTGGTCCTGCGGATAAGGTAACGCCGAGTGTGAAATATTATGCGTGCAACACATATCATCATCCTGATCTGTGCAATCGTCTTCGTATTGCAAATAGCGGGGATTGCAAATGAAAATTTCGTATTCAGGCCGATCGACCTTTTGACAATGCCTTGGACAATAATCACTTCGATGTTTGCGCATGGTGGGTTTGAGCATATCCTGTTCAACATGTTCGCGCTTTTCATGTTCGGATCGATTCTGGAGGAGAAGATCGGGACGAATAAATTTATTTTCCTTTATCTGATATCAGGTTTGCTCGGTTCAATCGGGTTCATGCTTTTCAACTCCCCGTTTGATTCTGCTCTTGGCGCATCCGGAGCGATCTACGGGATTTTGGGAGCGCTCGTGCTTCTGGCACCTCATCTTCAGGTATATATTTATTTCATGCCAGTCCCGATGTGGCTTGCCGGGCCGATATATGCTTTGATCGAAATTTTCGCGCTCGGGAAAGCGGATAACATTGCGCACTCTGCGCATTTGCTTGGATTTGTCGCTGGGCTTGCACTCGCAACGCAAGAGATGCAGTCAGCTTGGCCACCAAAACCAGATATGCAATTATGGAAAGCGCTCGCGATTCCGATTGTTCTTTGTTTTGCGGTTGCGATAATCGCTGGAGCTTTTTATGTGGCAGATGAGTTGAACAGTAAGATTGTTGATTGTGAATACAAAGAAACGATTGCAGAGGCGCGGTCTTGCCTGATCAGCCTTGCCAGCGAATATAAAAACAATCCATCACAGAAAGAATATATCTGCAACGAATATGATAGGTATTTTATTGATAACGCGTGTGGGGTTTGAGAAAAATGGCAGTTGTTGAATTCCTTATCAGCGATTTCGAGAAACTTTGCGGATTCCCTAAAGAGAAAATAATTGAAGGGTTGACGAATATTGGGGCTCCGTGTGAAGAAGAGCCTGAAGTTAAGAAGATTATTGTTGAGCTTACGCCAAACCGGCCAGATTGGTTTGCACTTGAAGGGCTTGCGCGGTCGCTTAGAGCATATTATAAGGGAGAAATCAAGAACTACTCGGCAAAGAAAGGGGATTACAAGGTAAATGTCGACTCTTCGGTTGAGAAAATTAGACCATACACCGTTTGCGCAGTTGTAAGGGGATTGAATTTTACAGATGAGCGCATAGTCGACATGGTCCAGGTACAGGAGAAGCTTAATGCAACACTTGGACGTCGCGTGAAGAAGTTCGGGATGGGGTTGTATCCATTGGATAAGATCGCTTTCCCGGTAAGATACACGACAATGAAGCCTGAAGAGATCAAATATCAGCCCCTCGATTATCCAAATGTTGCGAACGCTCGGGAGATTATTGAGAAGCATCCGAAAGGACAAGAGTATGGCCAAATAATAAAAGGATTCGAAAAGTGGCCAGTATTCGTAGATGCGAACAATAAGATCATGGCGCTTATTCCGATTGTGAATTCAAGCGAAACGGGAAAAGTCGGTTTGGATACGAAAGATGTTTTCATTGAAGTCACTGGAACCGATGGAAATGCAATAACCGTTGCGCTAAATATAATTGTGACCATGTTTGCGGATATGGGCGGGGTTGTTTATTCGGTTGATGTGAAATACCCGCATAAGAAGATTGTGACGCCGGATCTTAAGCCGAAGAAGATGAAGATTGATTTGAAGAATGTGAATAAGCTTCTTGGGCTTAAACTGACGGTGAAAGAGTTTGGAGTGCTTGCAAACCGTATGGGATATGAGACAGAAGGAAGTAATGTGCTTGTTCCACCATACCGGGCAGATGTTATCCATGAAGTTGATGTGATCGAGGATATCGCGATTGCTTATGGATATAATAAGTTTGAGCCAACGCTTCCGAATTTTTTTACGCCAGGAAAACTAAACAGAACACTGGACAATGTACACGCGACACTTCGAGGTATGGGGTTCCTAGAGACTACGACGTTTATTTTAACCAATCCTAAGAAGATTGAAAGTGTCGGATATATTGGAGAAGTGAAAAGAATAATGAATCCTTCAGGGGAAGATTACACGTGCCTAAGACCGATGCTTTTGCAATCGATGCTGGACGTGTTGGAATTGAATAAGACAAAGGGATTGCCGCAGAAGTTCTATGAAATAGGAGAAGTGTTTGAACAGGGAAGGACAAAAAAGAAGCTCATTTTTGCGATTGTAGATAAGGAAGTCGAGTTCTCGGATGCAAGAGGATACTTGCAGACATTGATGAAAGAGTTAGGTGTGTTACAATTTTCGCTAGGCAAGACCAATAATTCGGCATTCGATTCGTTCAAGGCTGGAGAGATTCTGGTTGAAAACAAAGATATCGGGACTTTCGGAAAGGTTGATCTGAGATTACTGGAACGATTCAGGCTCGAATTTGACGTTTATGCTGCTGAGATCGACGTGGAAGAGTTGGTTTGAGCTAGCTCGGGGACCCCATAGTTCCACTATTCGGATAAGAGTTCGAGTATTATGTTTTTGAGAGTTTTATCAATCAAATGCGAGTTATTCTAATTCTTCCAGGCTTCTTACGCTTGCTTTGTAAACAGTAACCAGACCTTTGAAGTCTTTGAAGAAAGAATCCAGCCCTCTCGTGTATTTGGCAGATACCAGGATAGCAGATTTAGTTCTCCAGAGTTCCTTATCCGGGACAATTTGGTTAAGTCGATAGTAGAACCTGCGCTTTACACGATTAAAGCTTCTTTTTTCCTTTGCATGAACGTCATATAGATAGAGGAACATGACAAGATCAACTCCAAGATTTGATTTTCTTTGATTTGTTTTTCGTTTTTTATTTTTTCTTTTTTATATTTTATATTTTGATTTATTTTTTTTTGTTTTTGACAGATTTTCTTTTTTTAATCGTCTGTTGTTATGTATCTATAGTTACATTATATTTTTATTTATTACGTTCATATATTAGTGGAACTATAGGGGGTATGGGGTGTCTAAAAAAACATGATTAACCTTCACATATCGACGTTTGAATTAATTCGGTGTACACCGAAAAAAAACAGTTCACTTATTCCTCAAAGTATAAATACTAATTATATGAACACAAACGAGTTTTTTGGATTTACAAAAAGGAAGTTTCTAGTATTCATAATCTTGGCGATACTTTTGAATCTTATTTTCGGGCCTTTTGGATTTCTTAAGGTCGAAACTTCAATGCCCATGATCTCTGGTCACAAAGCACTTCTTCCCTCTCCATTCCGCATAATCCGTCAATCTTTTCAAAGCCTTAATTGCTGAATTCGGAGATCCGTAACTCGGAACTCCCCTGCTCTCAAGCGCTTTCCGATAATTATCCGTGTACTCTCCACCCACCGAAATCGTGACAATCGGCTTTTTCCTCTCATCCGCCGCGCGCGTAAGCACGCCAATAATCCGTTCATCGATCTGCGGCGTCTGTGTCAAAACAACAATCGCAAGCGAATCAATATTCTTATCCATCATCATGGCTGCGATCGCTTTTTCGTACGCATCAACACCCGCATCAGCTACTAAGTCAAGTGGATTCCCTACAGATCCATAAGACGGCAAAATGCTCTTGATCGTCTTAATCGTTTCTTCGCTGTATTTTGCGATCTCCAATCCCTCATCTTCAATCGAATCTGCAGTAAGCACTCCCATCCCACCACCATTGGTGATCACAGCAACCCGAGGCCCATTTGGGTGTGGCATATCGAATATCCGGACAAAATCGAACAGCTCATCCAACCCGCCCGCTTCAGTGACTTTTGCCTGTCTGAAAGCTGCCTTATACGCCATATAATTTCCTGCTAGGTTTCCGGTGTGCGACCTTGCAGCTGCCATCGCCCCCGCATGCTTCCCAGCTTTAAGAGCGATTATCGGTTTCTTGCAATTCACTTTTTTCATCCATTCCAATAATCTGCGTCCGTCCTTTACCCCTTCAAGATAAAGAATAATGATCTCCGTTTCCTTATCATGCTCTAAGAACTCCAGCATGTCACACTCATTCAATACTGTTCCATTTCCAAATGAGATGAATTTCGAAACTCCCATCCCGTAGTGCGCTGCCAAATCAAGCACTGTAGATCCAACTGCTCCGGATTGGGTAACGAAAGCGATATTTCCTGGTTTCGGCCGCTGGAGCTTGAACATCGGAAGGAACACGCTATCAATCCGAGTATATGGATCAAAGGCTCCCAAACAATTCGGGCCAATTATCGGGAGTTGATATTTTTCAGAGCTTTTCTTGATCGCATCCGCTAGATCATTCCTTCCGATTTCCTCAAACCCTCCACTTAGGATAATCACTCCGCCGACTTTTTTCAATCCGCAATCTTCAATCACAGCGGGAACGGTCTCGGCAGGCGTTGCAATAATCACACAATCCACTTTACCTGGGATATCTGATACTTTCGCAAAACATCGTTTGCCAAGCACTTCATTATACTTCGGGTTCACAGCGTATATCTCTCCCATGAACCTTCCGTCAATGAAATTCTTCATGAGTACATTCCCAATCTTATTTGCAACTGGTGACCCCCCTACAATCGCAACACTCTTTGGACGAAATACAAAATTCAATTTCTTTAATCGTGCATCCATATTCCCACCTATTTACTGAACCTCACATCTACGACATCCCCTCCCTTCTCATCGAAAATCACGGGGTTAAGGTCAAGCTCCTTTATGTCTTCCTTCATAATGAACTTACAAACTGAGAGAACCATTCTTCTCAAAGCTTTCATATCAATTGGTTTAGCGCCTCTTGCGCCTTCAAGCAGCGGATGTGACTTCAGCTCTTCAATCATATCCCTGACTTCATCATCAGTTACTGGGCAAATCCGTGCAGTCACATCTCTAAATATTTCAACATAAATTCCGCCAAGCCCAAGCACCACCATATGCCCGAACTGCGGATCTTTCTTTCCACCAATAATGAGTTCGATCCCCTTGCGCGCCATCTTCTGGACAAGGATTCCTTCTACGTCTTTTCCCATAACATTCTCCATTATTTCCGTGTACGCAAGCCGCAACGCCACTTCATCCCGTATTCTGATTTTCACTCCGCCGATATCAGACTTATGGCTTATGCTCTCTGAAACAATTTTGAGGGCAACAGGATAGCCTATCTTCTTTGCCGCAGATACTGCCTCCACCTCACTCTTAGCAAGCTTATACGGCAATAATTTGAACCCGTTCTTCTCCAAAAGCCTGAAATCCTCCAACATCGCCATGGGTTGTTTTCTAGTTCTTGTATTTTAATACTAGCGCCGAAGCCGCAAAAGCAAGAAAAATAAAAAGCGAGCTGCAAGCAGGCTCTTTCGCAACACAGCTTCCGTTCCGGCACTCCTCGCCTTCTTTGCATCCAGAGTCGTTGATGCATATTGTTATGATTGACATGTTCAATTCACTTTTACCCTCGACACTTATCGGAACCATCAACGGCCCATCCATCAATACGTCTGTTCCATTACTCACTCTTACCATTGAGCCGATCGGAACTTCCGGGATGACAACGTAAGCATCCGCTTCGTCATCCACCCCGATGATTTCCGAATTCGCAGTTGTCCTGTTCACGCCAAAAACAAAAATATCTTCAGGGTCGTACATCGTGATTCTCGGGAAAGAAAAATTTGATTGGAAATTATTAACAGTCAGTTCCATTTCGCCCTGGCCGCCAGCGCTCGCATCATTATCAACAATATAAATCGCTTCCTGCGTAACCGTCCCGTTCGAATATTTCAGATGGACAAGATAATTCGCGTTCGAGATCAATGTGAGAATCGTTAGGAGCATCAATATTTTTTTTACATTAGTTTGCATCATCATCCCACCAACATCACTATATCACATCAACTATATTTCGCAAGTTTATCGCTTATCAGTTTCTGGCTCACATTATTGTAATACGGATAAAGCGCATTCACCATCACCGAGTTTTCAGATGGCCGCCACCAGTCAGGCGAGGTGCATCCTTTATAGCAGGCGAACTGTTTTCCGATCGGAGTGAAATAGCTCTTGCATTCCGCTTCGTTAGTTGCATTCGTTGCGCAATTCGCTTTGTCATACCGGAGCGTGTGCGCGAAATATCCTGCTTCAAAGAGCGGGACCCAAACCATATTTGGTGCTTCTGAAGTATATTCGTCCCACAAACAACCAAAGGAGTGCCCGAACTCGTGCATTGTTGTTTCTACGACTTCACCTGCCGCGCGTGTCGTGTAAATTGTCGAGATTCCTTTGCATAGTTTCGCGTTCGATGGCCGTCCTGGATCCAACCTGTCCAATATTATATACTGATCCCCATCCCCTGTTCTGCAAGAAGCCATTCCAGCAGGTTTTGGCCTCATGTAATAATATGCGTAAGGTGAAGCAGGAACCCTGAACGCATACATGTCTATTTTTGTGAGCGATGAATTGAACGGCTCGAATGTTTTGAAACCGCTCATCGCTTCCTTAAGGTCAGCCTTGAACACGCTCTCGCGTTCCGCGTCCTTTTCAATATCATAATTCACTCCGACAAAAACTATGTTTAGCTTGTCTGGATTCGGCTGGTGATTTTTTATGATTTTGCTCCAGACCGATCCGCTTCCAGTCTGCACAAAACAAGCGCAGGAAAAAGATTTCTCACACTGCAAATCCTTGCAATCCTCAAAACTGTTGTAATCATCATCAAAAGAATTATCGCA
>JBFYLN010000104.1:0-5050 GCA_041305425.1 Microcaldota archaeon
CACTAGTGTGCATTAGTAATGCATACTTTTATATATTAGTAATGCATACTATTAATACATGGTGTTAAAAGAGACTTTAAGGACAGTCGTGAAATCGCAGAAGGCAGAGCTTGCGACATATGAATATGGGATTCCTCGGGTTGGGCTTGCAGGCATTGATCTTGAAATCCCTTTCGCGCTCGTTATTTCCGGCATACGCCGCTGCGGTAAAAGCACTCTCATGCGCCAGGTCATGGGAAAGGCAAAAAATCCGTACTACTTCAAGTTCGAAGATACGCGGATAACTGATTTTGAAGTGAATGATTTTGAAAAGCTCGATGAGATTTTCAGGGAAGAATACGGGGCTAGCGATTACTATTTCTTTGATGAAATCCAGAACGTTACGCAATGGGAGATTTTCGTCAGGAAGCTATTGGATCAAAAGAAACGTGTTATGATAACTGGTTCCAATGCTTCTTTGCTTAGCAAGGAGTTGGGAACGCGCTTAACTGGCAGGCATCTTAACAATGAGCTATTTCCATTCTCTTACAAGGAATATCTGGTTTATACAAGCAAAGAGGCGGGAATCGGATCATTTGAAGATTATTTCCAGAACGGAGGATTTCCTGAATACCTAACTTTAAAGAAAACCGATGTTCTTCAGGAACTTGTGGAGGATATAATCGAGCGGGACATTGTAATTCGGCACCAGCTGAAAAGCGCTAAAATCATCACTGAGATCGCGCTTTACCTGCTTAGTAATGTTGGAAAGGAATTTTCCTATAACAACCTAGCAAAGACATTTGGATTAGGCTCAGCCAATAGCGCGATTGATTATGTATCATATCTGGAAGATAGCTATTTGATTTTTTCTGTTCCTATGTTTGACTACTCATTGAAAAAGCAGGCAGTGAACGCGAAAAAAGCTTATTCGATTGACAATGGCGTTTCAAATGTTAATTCTGCATCTTTTAATGCTGACCGTGGCTCTATGCTTGAGAATATCGTTTTCCTTGGGTTGAAAAGGCAGAACAAAGAGATATTTTATTTCAAAAAAGATCATGAGTGCGATTTCGTCATTAGGGAAAAAAGGGCAATAACTGAAGCAATTCAGGTCTGCCTTGAAATGCATGAAGATAATAAAGAAAGGGAGATCAGCGGGCTTGTGGAAGCGTTGGAAATGTTTGGGCTGAAGCAGGGGCTAATTCTAACTTATGATCAGGAAGATGAGATTAAAGCGGATGGCAAACGGATTATCCTCAAGCCGGTTTGGAAATGGCTGATGGAGAACCCTTAAAAAGAATGACTAGGATACCCTTTCCATGGTGTCCAAGAATTTCAACAATATTTCCATTCGTACCCGGCCTTTCGTTTTCCCGCTTCTGTTCCTGCTCATATTATCCGCAGGTTGCGTCATTCCAGACGACCACAATT
Source organism: Microcaldota archaeon (assembly GCA_041305425.1). GTDB lineage: Archaea > Micrarchaeota > Micrarchaeia > Anstonellales > Bilamarchaeaceae > CAILMQ01. The sequence continues at coordinate 1,414 of JBFYLN010000104.1, forward strand.
CCAATATTTCCAATTCTTCTATTCCGGCAAACACGAGCGCGAATACTTCGATTCCTGCTCAGTACACCAACGCAAACGCAAGGCAATTCAAAACATTCACTGACCCGAACGAGGGCGCATTCAGCCTTGAGGTGCCCTCCGATTGGACAGTTTCCAATGGCTCGGGGCTTGTGAGACCATATATAGATGCCGCTGTCCTGTTTGATGCGAAGTCTTCTTTAGGGCAAGGATTCTCTATCCAGGACCCTTATGGCTATATCTACGTAATTCCGAACGCGGTGCTTGATTTTGCGGGCCTTCACGAGGGTTCGCTATACGACGTTTCCGGAGGGATCGCGAAACCCATGATGGTTGGAAAATACTTGAATGCTTCAGAGTTCGCAACCGAACTCCTTGCAAAGAGCAATCTAACTTCGAGCAATGTGAACGTGACAGAACGGCCTGATCTGCTTTCACCTGGCAGCCCTTTGATAACACAACAGTCTGCTGCAGAAATGGCGTTCGATTACTCATATAACGGAACGAACATGAAATCCGTTGTCCTGGTTCGGACATCGCTCATAGAATTGTCCGGGACCGGCGTCTGGTATGCAACGGTGATGGAATACTACTCTCCAGTTGCGCTTTTTGATGAGACCGAACTGGAGGCACTCGCTATGCAGCGCTCGTTCAAGGTCAATTCCACCTGGGCAGCGAAAGAGCAGATCGAGGTGCGCAAACGCCTCGGAATCATTTCCCAGAACCAGAACGATATTTCAGATATCATATCTTCGACATTTGAAATGAGGAGCAAGAGTATGGATGCTATCAACCAGAAGTGGGACAACTATATTCTTGGTATAGAAGATGTTTATGATACTGATAGCAATACGCACTACGTCGTTGACAGCGGCTCGAAATACTATTGGGCAGATGTTAATGGGAATGTGTACGGTACAGACGTAGCGGTCAGCCCGCTTCCAAATGAGAACCTTAAGCTGCTCGATTGCCCGGGATGTTGAAGCATATCCAAGTCCCCAACCCACCCTTTTTATTCTTTTCATCTAAAGGGATAATCGGAGAGAACATGAAAATCAAAATACTTATTTTCCTTCTGGCAATCGCTTCTGCGCTCATATTCGCGATCTGCCCGTCGGGCTCGAACGATTGCTTCAACTGCGGCGGAGTGAACGGGATAGCCTGCACGACCAACTGCACAGGCCAATTTGACAAGGCAACAAACTCATACATCTCATGCGCATGCCCGCAGGGAAAGCCATGCGTATGTTACTGTCCTTATAGTGGTGGTCAGGCTGTGGCTGCTGCACCTACTGACATACTGGCAAATGCTAAGCCTTGTCTGTCATCTATTTCTTCATCGTCTTATTCACCGTCCTCCTCTTCATGCACTGATTGTGCGATATTCAAAAAGATCGAAGGCACTGCCGCTGTATTTCATAATGGAGAATGGTGCATCGCATCTGAAAACCTCGCCGTTGCTGCCGGTGACGAGGTTTGGGTCACAAACAGCTCAAAAGCGAGTCTTATGTTTTTCGAAGGAAGCAAACAGGATATCAACGAGAATTCAATGTTCAAGATAAAAAGCATTGAAGCGTCTCCTCCCTCGGGTGGCGTAAAGCGCATGGTCTTCGAATCAGTGAAAGGTATCTACCATTACATGATCTCAACCGACCGCATTGAGCAGTTCGAGATCCGGATGGATTCTGCGGTCATTGGAATCAAAGGAACCGAGTTCATTGTCGAAGCGGATAATTCGAACGTCGAGGTCAAGGTGCTTGAGGGCGTAGTCAATTTCAGCAATTCCGGCTCTTCTGTAGTCAATCTTAACAAAGGGCAGTTTTCCATTGCCAAGAAATCTGGTGGCGCTCCAACTTCCCCTGTTTCATTCGACATTTCATCAGAAACCAAATGGTGGAGCGATCTGGATTCGGGCTGTTGCGGGCCGGCTGCGATACTGGTTTTGTTGATGGTATCAGTATTATTCTATTCTCATCGCAGTACAGTGTCTGTCTAATCTCATACGGTTGGGAGTATAAGAAAAGTAGAAAGATGTACGGTGAACCGTACGAGATTAAATCATATCGGCGTTGTCCTTGCCGCTATTGCATCAATCCGCTTAGAGCAGGATACATGTCAAATGCCTTCATCTGCTCGAGCTGCTCGTACATCTTGTAAAGGATGCCAACGGTAAGCAATATACCCGTTCCAGTACCGAGCGCACCTGTCAGGTCTGCAACTCCTGCAAGCAACCCAACTGAAAATGATCCGAGCACGGTGAGCGGAAATATGTGCTTGTTCAAAATCATCTCAAGCATACGCGGGTCGCGCCTGAAACCTGGAATCTGCAATCCAGAAGCTGATAATTGGTTTGCGACGGATTTAGCATCCATGTTCGATGTCTCAACCCAGAAGAAACCAAACAGCACTGAAACCAAGGATAAGAAAAGCACGTAAGTAATCGCATGGACCCATTCGGGTATATTGAATACCGGTGTGACTGCATTCGAGATAAAATTCCAATGCCCTACTGTTCCGCCTGCCACATATATCGGAGTAATAAAATAGAGCATACCATCCCGAAGCATCCCGCCTTCAACATAGCCTAATATCTCCAGGTTCGCCGTTGCCAGTACCATTCCTGAAAAGAGCTGGACATTCATAAGAAGCGCGGAAGCGAAAATCACTGGGATATTGGATACGTAGAAAAATTTGAGCGGTAATTTCGGCACCATGCCCCGAACCCGGTCAAATGCTATCGGGATTTCAACCTTTGTTCCCTCAGCATAGACACAAACAAGGAAAACAATTATCGTGAAGATAAATGGGAGTAATGCAAGTATTGCAAGAGGGATCGCTTCTGCGCCCCCGCTTGTCATGGATTCAATTACACCATTAGTCCCAGTGAACAGGCTTACCAATCCGGTTATGATCGCAAATGACACACCTGCGGCAATGAATAAGCTAATCCCTGAACCAATGCCGTATTTGCTTACTATCTCATCAAGGTAAAGCACTATGATTGATCCAAATGCGATTTGTAAAATAACCAATGCCATCGTATATGGAGCATGTAAAGCAAATCCTCCAGCTGCCAGAGGCATCATGCCTTCACCAAGGCTTGCAAAAAGCGGCATTATCACAGTCCGCCCTGTTGTGACAAAAATCGCGCCTTCAGCAAAAGCAATAAGAATCGCAAGGATCTTTTGGACCTCGAGAAATTTCTTTTTCTCCTCTTTATCCTTCAAGTCCAGTTTTATCAGTCCTGCCCCAACAAAAAGCTGTAAAAAAATCGATGCAAGTACAATTGGTCCGATACCTGCAGTAAGAAGCGTCCCGATCTTGGATGCAGTGATCGTCTGAAGGAAATCCATGGCGCCCGTATGTTCTACGACTCCAATGCACACGACGTTGTACATCGTGAAAAATATCACAAGCGCGATTCCTGTCCAGAACAGCCTTTCCTTTATGAGCGGCGGTTTTTCTGGCGATTTTATCTCAGGAAGCACTTTCGCTATCGAGTGTAAAATATCTAAAACTCCCATGGTACACACTTCTAAGGTAATACTTAAATACTTAACTGTTATTCTTCGGGGTTTTGAAGTCCGAAGGGCTCATGGTCTTGTTCTTTTGGTCGATT
>JBFYLN010000105.1:0-4235 GCA_041305425.1 Microcaldota archaeon
CCTAATGGAATCGATGACGTAATTCTTGTCCTGCTCGATCTTTGCGACTGTCTTAGTGGCAAGTATGCCTGGCCCAAACCCTTCACGTAATTCGTTTCCTTTTGCGATAAGGTTGGTGCGCGTGATCTCTTTTCCTTCTTCTTTCAGCTCTTCGCGTATCACATCAGAAAGTGAAAGATAATAGAAGCCTTTTTTCTTTAAGTATTCAGCAACCGTTCCCTTTCCCGCGCAATTCTCGCCAGTTAAACCTATGACAATTGACATTTGAATCGAAACTCCTTGGATAATTATTCACATACAAGTTAATTAAAATATGACCGGTAATTCAAAGCAAATGTATCATTTATACATCAAATATTGAATATACTAATACAATTATACATGATATTCAAAAAATAGCAATACAAATATCTAGCAAAACAAAGATTTATATATGCTTATATACAGAAATATTAGTCCCTGATATTTTTGAGGTGGGAAAATGATAACTGGATTGGATAAAATTGATAAGAGACTGATTTCGCAGTATATTGAAAACCCGAAAGCGCAGGCAACTGAATTGGCAAGAAAGATTGGTGTACACCCGAATACGGTTTTTACGCGGGTAAAAAAGCTTGAGAAAAGCGGAATAATAAAAAAATATACCACGATAGTTGACTTCAAGAAAATGGGCTATGGTATAGAATCCATAATATTCATGGTCGTCCGGAAAGAGAAGGGATGGGAAGATATCCTGAAGCCGGTTGCAAGCTTTCCGGAAGTCTGTTCCTTTATGATCATCACCGGGGAGAATGACGCGATCGCATCGGTTAGGGTAAAGGACATGGATGGTATGGCATTAGTCCTGAAACGGATCCACGACACCGGGATAGTGATAAAGACTACGACGAGCATAGTCATTGATAGTTATAAATCAGCGTATGAGTTCAATCCTACGAAGTCGTTATGTGATTGAATGATTACGTGAAAAAGTGCTGGAGAATAAGCTAGTTTTCTTTTTTTATATGTTATAATGTATGACATATTGTATTTTAAATATAATGTGTTATATATCATATTAAAATGTATTAGGTGAATTTATGATTCAAAAACAGCAGAGGCCAGTGGAAAGAATATCAGCTAATGACAAGACAGGCGTTTTCTCACGCGCGTATGCAGCATTCAGGAACGTTTTTTCAACGAAAAAAGAAAACCACTCTACGCAGAAAATTGCCAGAGAAAATCAATCAAGTTCGAACCAGTTTGACGAACCAACACTTGTAATCCCAAGAAAAAGCAGGATATCAAACCTTTATGAAAAAGTTGGAATTACAAAAAGCGGGAATAGCATCGCGCAGGAAGCGGATGATCTGTTAAAACAAGGAAAGGTCAAGGAAGCTGCAGAACTTTGCATTGACGCAGGAAGGCTTTCGCTCGCATCGAAATTAGGATTGCACTTGTTGGAAAAAGGTATGATAAACGGAAACCGGAAAATGCTCATGGATGCAGGAAACATCCTCTCAAAATCCGGGGGAAGCGAATTCTTTGGAATGGTCGATGAGTTTTCAAAATCAATGAACCCAATGCATTTTGAAATAGCTGTTGAGCTTGTTCAGAGTTTTCCAGAGCCGGGTTTGCGTGCAGTGGTGAAATACGAGCAGCTTTACAAGCTATTCCCAAGCGGGATTTTCAACGAACTAACTGATAGCGAGATTTTGCTATACTCGAAAAAGATGCTTCTGCAGAGGAAACGAGAACATGCCATGATTCTTGGGAAGATATGCGAACGAACTGGAAGAAACGAACTCGCAGCAGACATTTATGGTTTGTTGGGTGTGCAGCTTAGCAGAGGGCATGCAATGATCAAATGCGGCAAGTATCTTGAAGCAGCTGACCTTTTCATCAAGCATGGAATGAGCATTGAGGCCTATGATGCGGCAAAAACAGCACAGGCGAACGGGGCTTTATTGGATGCTGCGGAAATATTTCTCAAATTAAATGACAAGCGAAGCGCATTCTTGATCGCAAGCGCGCTCGATAGGTTTTCAGCATCGAAGATTTATAGCGCGGCTGCACCGAAGATCAGAAAGGCTGCATAAGGAATACTCTTTTCTTTCAGAAATACTTCTTCTGCATCGCTTTCACTTCTTCGAAAACGGATTTTTCATCGCCGCTTAGCATTTCGCGTTTGGATTCCCACAACTTGATCTCATCGCTAGTCATGAAGATATAAAGCACATCATTTTCCATCACATTCTTCCCGTGGTAAACTCCATCGCATGAGATCGCGACTTCCATGCCGTTTGTCGCTTCATCTACTTTGTCCTTTTCCTTCTGGATCCCCTTGACTTCGCCTACAATCTCTCCGGCCTTATTCATGAGCTTATACCCGCGTTTTACCCGTCCACCAAGAACCTGAATCCCGAAAATCGCAGGCTTGGTAACCCGAAACACGAAACCCGGTAAAACTTTTAGTTTACCTGGCCAGGTGAAATGTGCCAATGCTTCTTTCTTTTCTTTTTCCTTTTCTTCATTCACCCAATCACGGTATTGGTCAAGAAGATGGTAAATGATCTCAGACCATAATATTCTTGTGCCGGAATTCTCTGCCTCTTCCCTTGCATCATCAAGAATCTGGACATTGAAGCCAAGAACGACACCGAGATAACGATCGTTTAGCGCAACGGTTTTAGCTTCCACAACATTCTGGCGCGTGATCTTTCCGACTCCCGCATCGCTAATTGGGATATTTGCATCAGTGAGCAGTTTTACAAGAGCCTCAACTGAACCGAGCGAATCCGCGCGAAGGATAACTCCAGCCTCGCCTTTCTTTTCGAACATGACAGATTTGAATTTCGATTCGATCTCAGCCTTATCTTCTTCGAAATTATTTACGACGCTTATCGGGGAGCCGGGGATCGCTGCTTCCAATCCCGGAGCGAATATTTTTACTCCAGCTGCAGCAGTGACATCGTCCACATAAGTGAATTTCTCTTTTCCTGAAACATTTGGAATCAGTAAACCGCGGACCTTTGTCTTTTCAGCCCCGTTCTGCGTAAGGAAAATGATATCATCATTCTTGCGTAGGATGCCGTCGAACAGGATCACGTCTATTGTTGTTCCAAGGCCTTTCTCTTCCTTTACTTCAATTATACTTCCTTTTCCCTTGCCGTTTTCCTCAACTTCCAATTTTCCTTCAAGGAATTTTTGGGATAATCCGGCAATAAGCATGAGCAGGTCACTTAACCCTTCCTTTGTCCGTGCACTCACCGGCACGATTGCAATGTGTTTGCTGAAATCAGTTATCCGGTCGAAGCGCTCGGAATCGAACCCGTGCTCGGATAATTTTCCCATTAAATTGTATAGTTTTTCATCAAGCTTCTGCTGGACATGCTCGGGCTGCTTGTTGAATGATTCTAGGAATGAATTCTCTTTGTACGCTTTCCAGGATTGGATCAGGTCGATCTTGTTTGCTGCGAGAACGAAGGGGGTCTTGTATTGGCGGAGGATCTTTATGCTTTCAACTGTTTGAGGCTGGATGCCTTGCATTAAATCGATAACGAGAATCGCGATATCTGCAATCGATCCTCCCCGGTCACGTAAGTTCGTGAACGCTTCATGGCCTGGAGTGTCGATGAATAAGAGTCCGGGAATCTTAAGGGCGAATTTCATTTTTGAAGACGAGGCCATTGAATTGATTGTGTCTTTATTGATGTAGCTTGCCCCGATCATTTGCGTGATCTTGCCGGCTTCCTTGTCAGCAACATTCGAGCCACGGATCGAGTCGAGTAACGACGTCTTTCCATGGTCCACATGTCCAAGTGTTGCCACTATCGGCGACCTAATTCTCATGATAAACACCTATATTAGAATAAGATATTGATGCAGGTTTCTTAAATACCTTATCGCAAAACATCCAATTCATTTATAAACATTTCGTAACACAATAATAATATTACACACTCAACAATAACACGCAAAAATTACAAGCGATTACAAGCAGTGATTTCATATGGACAAGGAATTCCAGGATACGATAAAGAAATTATCAAGCAAGGCAGTGCTCAAGCGCATGGAAGCAATTAAAATATTCCATAAGCGCATGAAGGATGGCTGCTGGTTGTCAAAGCTTGCCCTGGAATATGTTTTTGAAAATGACCCTAATTCTGCGATAAGGAACCGTGTGTTTTTGGCTTTTAAAAGATCTTCTCTTGAACCCCGCGAAGGATATTGGGAAGAGACGAATGCGTTCTGAA
>JBFYLN010000106.1:0-6230 GCA_041305425.1 Microcaldota archaeon
GCACTTCCATCTGTTCGATCGCAGCCGCCCTGAATGTATCTGCTGCTGCAAAAACAACTTTGTGCTTGGACTGGAGAAGCAGATGCGCGACTTTCGCGATTGTGGTGGTTTTCCCAGCTCCATTGATCCCGAGAAAAACTATTTTTACAGGTTTTTCCCTGCTCGAAATAAATTCAATTAGATCAATGAGGTTTCCGCTGCTCATTGTATCGATGAGTGTATCCCGAATCGCATCCTTGACAAATCCGTTCAATTCCTCTTTCTTCACTTTCGCGCCAACCAGCTTTTGTGTGAGTTCGAGCCTGATGCCTTCAGCAACCCCTAATTCGACATCGCCTTCAAGCATCTCAAGCTCAAGGTTTTCAAGCAGCTCGTGCACATCGGTTTCAGCGATCTCGACTTCCCTTGTGAATAAGGATTTTATCGCCTTGAACGGACTAAGAGAAACGCCGGTTTTCTTCTGTTTGTCTTCTTTATATTTGGGGAGAGCAACAGCGATTTCAGGTTCTTTTCTTGTTGTTTCGATTTCTTTTTCTTTGATTTCTGGCTTTTTGATTTCGGGTTTTTTTTGTTCTACTTTCGCTTCGATAGTTTTTTCGATAACTGGTTCGGTCTTTTTTTCGGGAATGTGTTCGATTTCTTTTTCCATTATTTCTTCCGGAATTTTTTCAATAATCGGTTCGGGTTTTTTTTGCAGAATCGGTGCGGGCTTGATTTCTGATTTTTTCGGTTGAATGGGAAAAACAGGTTCTGGAGTTATTTTTGCGATCTTCTTTTCTGTTTTCTTTTCCTCGACGAACTTCTTTTCAGGGGCTTTTTTATCTTTCGCTTCGGGTTTCACATCGGATTTAGGTTCATGTTTCGCGGGTTTTGCTTCAGGTTTCTCGGATTTTGGTTCGGGCTTTGCTTTCTTCTCAGGCTCGGTTTTCTTCTTCGGTTCTGCCTTTTTCTCTAGTGCATTCTCTTTCGCTTTCTGTGGCTTCCGCTCATCAATGGATTTCTTTTTCTCAATAATTTGCTCTTCATCTTCTTTGGCCGTTCTTGTTTCTTCTTCCGGAATTTCTTCTTCCTTACTCTCCTCTTTCCTAATTAGCTTGTCTACGAATCCTGATATTTTTTTCTTGAGGAAGTCGAACATAGTCCAACCCTATATGAAGAACATGATAAAAATATTGATAAACTAAAAAAATTGAAAGGAAAAAAAATCAGATATAGTCTTCGCGGACGTTTTCATCCACCCGCTTGCTCAAAGCTCCCTGCTGCTCGATCTCCTGCAACTGCCCCATGACTTCGCGGAGCTTTTTATTGATCTTCTCGAACTCATCGTTGAGTTTTGTAACTGCCTGTTTTGTGGCTTCTGAGCGTCGCTTCAGCTCGACCATTGCGGTTTCTTTGTCAGTCTCGACCACGAACTCTGCGCCAATTGGAACGAGAACATCTGTCGAGCTTATTTTGGCCTTTACGTATGCGCCTCCGCCAACTGGCAAAAGCACATCTTTTGATTTTAATGCTTCAACTGCTGAAGCGGCATTAGAAAGATCAAGTGTCGTAAGGCTTATGCGCTCCATCTCGCGGCGGAGCATATTGAGCTGCTCGCGGTAAATCGCAGCCTCGTAAGTCACACGAACCCGAGTGTCTTCAAGTCCTGCCATTCATCCACCTGACTTCTCGATTCGCTCGAATGTGATTTTTGAGCGCACTACCCCGTTAAGCGAACCGAACAGTGCGTATGTTTTCTCCTTTGCTGCATTCTCTGTTTCTGCTTCAACAGTTTTTGAGAACTTGCGCTCCCCTCTGCCGAGCTTGATCATTCCGTATAGGTTCCATTTCATAGATAACACCTCTAAATATATCCAAGGGCAGATTCAGCCCTTCCCATCTCATGTGCACTCGTCGCTTCACCAGCAACATAACCGAACTTGTTGATTATTAATCCGCATGCGACAAAACCAGTTCCCATGTTCACGGTCCCGCGCGCGCCGCTAACTTTCAATGCGGACCCTATTTGCTTCAGTTCATCATCGCTCGATTGGTAATGCGCCAGAAAACCTTTGTTCCCTGCAACGCAGCAGGACCCTACTGCGACATATTCTGCGATTTTCATCGGCACAAGCTCGACCCCAAGCGCGTCCTCGAATTTCTTGCGCTCAAGCGGATCGATATGAGGGTTGATTATGCCGCCCTTGTCATTAACGCAGATATTGTTCCCGTGGGCATTCTGTTTTTCCTTAGACTGGAATATGTTCAGGCCAAGGTCCTTGAATGCCTTGACTTCTGATGGCAAAGCGACATTCGGAAGAACCATACCATTTGAATTCATGGCGCTATGCAACCCAAGAAGGTTTGATTCGCCAATCGACATTTTGTGGACTTCATTGCCCAGGTTTTCTTTTAGCTTTTCAGTAAGCTTGTTCATGGTATCTTGGGGCGCAAAGGTGAAGCTGTCGTTTGCCCGGATGAACATCCCGATCCACGGGTTCCCGAAATACGAACAGTTTCTCTTCATTTTCAATCCACGTCTTAAATTTATTTTTTTGCGGTCTCTGCGCTCTTCTTTTCTTCGCCTTTCTTTTCATCAGGCTTTGCACTCTTCGATTCTTTGGCGTCTTTCTCTTTTGCAGCTGCAGCGGTTTTCTCTTTTTTTGCCTTTTCTGCCTTTTCTTTTTCAGCTTTTTCAGTTTCGGCTTTTTTCTCGCCTTCAGTCTTCTCATCAAGAAGATAGACGCTGGCAATCCCGCCTTGCCTGACGATGCGCACTTTCACGCGCCGCGGAGGTTTCTGTATGCTCCTTGTCCACATGGAATTGTTGAGCATGTTGCTAATTGACACCTCATCAAGCTCGACCTTCATATGCCGTGAAACGAATTGGCGGAGGATCTTGACTGCCCTCGGCACACGCCTCTTTCGCGTATAATCATATGCATCCCCTAATGGAATCGTATAAACCCGTTCTAGTTTTTCGTCGACCATATCAATCATCCTTTAAATGTAATTTTTTTCTAAAAAATATTCAACCCTCGTCCTCGATTCGGAGCTTGTCTGTCCTCCATTTGCGCGTGTTCCGGTTGTGCGAGACTTTCCGCTTTGTGCGGACAACAACAAACATAGGCATCCGCCTGATTTTCTTTGCAGCCACTCCAAGGCGCTTCTTTTTCGTCAATGATTTCTTGCCCATAATTTTCACCTGTTTTTATTTCCTATCGAACTTGATCGAACCCTCTTTTTCCATACTGCCCTTGAGCGCCCGAAGAACAGTGAGAAGCTCATCCTCACTTAACGCGCGCTTCATGCGCTTATATGCATAAAGAACCTGTTGCGCGGCAGCCAGATACAATTCCTTGTTGGCCAATGCGACGTTCGAGATACGTGTATACGCGGAGTCGCTGAGTGCGGACCGGAGCGCTTCCTTAAGCTGCTTTTCAGCAGCGCGGGTCTGGTCCTCCTTTGATTTTGCAGCGAGCCGCTTTTCCCGGATCTGCGAGAGCTCGGCCTCTTCGTCCATCTATTATTTCACATCCTTTGCCGAATTGTCAAGGAGCGCTTTCCCTTTAGAGGTCAGCCTCCTTCCGCCGGTCTTTTCCTTGATCATAAGGCCGATTTTCTCAAGCTGCTGCATCGCCTTTCGGATCGTCGATCCGCCCGCGTCAGCATGTTTCTGAGGCTTCACGCCCCGGGACTTTCGTCCTCCGTAGTGCCTCCTGAGCCTGTTTGTTCCAACGACATTGTTGATGTACGCGTGGCGCAAAATCGAAGCGCACCTCGTGAACCAGAAATCTGCCTGGTCCGGCGGCCGCTGAACGTGGCATCCTGATTTGGCTATGCCAACAAATTCTGGTTTCTCCAGTTTCATTGTCTTAAGCTTTGCAGCCACTTGTCCGATGAGCTTGTTCGGCTCGACTTCTAATGCAGTTACCATTTTCTTATTTCACCTCATAAGCAATTAGAATTGATTAAATTCTTGCTTGATTAGGATTAATCGTAGAGCTGATATTGGTAAAATAGGATATTTAAAGATATCATTTATCCTGGATTTGTCCTGGGCACGTCATTTGATGCGCAAATTGGATTTCTTTCCTGCGATAATGAGCGGGTAAAACAGGATTACAAGCCCGAGGAGCGGAAGCGAAAGATGGATATCCGATAAAACAATGGATGAAAACAGGACGATGATTATTCCAGCAACCCGCCCGTAATTGAGCAGCCACTCACGCGCAACCATTGTGGATTCGAGATTCAGTTTTTTGTCCATGATTATCGCGGTCGTGAACGGGTAGAAGAGGGCGGAAACGAAATTTCGCAGCGATATTGCACTCGCCCACCCTATTGCAGTTGTAGCAAGAACTGCAGCGGTTGTCGCCAGGCCCAATGCACTGCCAGACAGAGCAATGAAACTTTTACGCTTGCCAGATTTGTCAGAAACCTTGCTGATTATAAATGACGCAACCAGGGACAAGAGGGTTGTTGCGGAAATAAATGCGCCAAGCTCGGATGGCTTTGTGAAATAGAACAATGATATCACTGCGACCGATGACGCGATCCCGCCCCCATATATCCCTTCTATGAAAATAAGCGTACGGAATCCTTTCAAATCCGGAAGGCATGAATGCAACGAATATGAGAATGTACGGCGCTCGATTGAAAGATAAGCAACAGGAATCAATATTAGATATAATATTAGTGCAAGAAAAAATACAAGTCCAAAACCTTGGAATTGCGCAATGACTCCGCCAATTACCGGGAATAATATCCCAAAAAGGGGATTGATTGCAAAATAAAGCGAGCTGAGCGACGCTTCCTTGCCTTTGCCCAGCTCGAAATAAAGGATATTGAAAGGCACCCAAAAAAGGTAACAGTTCAATCCCATACAAAATGAAAAAGCATAGAGCAGCAATGCGGACGGGGGGAAAAAAATCAGGGCAAAGTATGAAATCGTTTGAACCATCACCCCGGCAATCAGCGTGTTTTTCATATCGAGATTTTTCTTTCCGGTAAAATAACTGATTATCAATATCGGGGCGATTGCCCAGAACAGGAAAGAAAAAACGAGCTCGGCCGGGCTGACTCCAGAGTCCTTGAAATATAAAAATAAGAGGCTCCCTCCAAGCACTCCGGCAGCATTCCAGAGCAGATAGGATACAAGGAGCCGGAAAAGCGGATTCTTCAGTGAATTCATTTCTTTACACTTCCGCCTGGCCCAGATCGCTTATCACGAATTTCGCTGCAGATGCGGTTATTTTGTCGCAAGGCATATAAGCGTAACTCAGATTCGCAAAACGGAGCAGGCAGGCATCGTTTGCGCTGTTCCCTATCGCAAGTGTCTTCTCATAATCAATCGAATGTATTGCGCAAAAGCGTGTTGCCGCATTGAGCTTGCATATCGCATGGTTTGTGCACCCTTTCCGGACCGGGGTGAAAAGCTCGTTGACCTCGACTTCCCCTGTGGCCCGCCCCTCCACATAATGCAGCTTGTTTGCGATCACATGGTCTGCCCAAAGGCGCGCTGCTATGGCCCGTGCAACTGCTTCATAGCCGTCAGTGATCAGAACGGTGTAATACCCCTTGTCGCGCAACCTTTTGAAAAGTTTTTTCGAATTCCTGCTCAGCTTCATTGAGGATGCAAACCGCTCGACTTCTCCCTTTTCCACACCTTTCATTATTGCCGCTATCGCCGCGGTCTTGGCAAAGCTTTCAATGGGGGACCCTGAGATTTTTGAAACCTTATCCAGAAAACCTTTCTTTTTCGCAAATGAAAAAATGAACCTGTCCTGGAGCACTGTCCCATCGATATCCACGAATGCGACCCGTTCGATCGGGAATGCGGCTTCCGCACCTTTGAGTAACATCCCTCCAATCAATGACGCTTCTGCGATGACCCCTTCCTGCACTGCCTTGTTTGTCATGTTGGCACGCTTTAGTATAGAAGATGAGACCTGGCTTGCCATGCCCGAAAGCTTCCTCCATGGCTTCATCTTATGGTCGATGTATCCGATATCCACTTCCATGATACGGGCGCCCTGGTTGACCACATCTATCAGGATCCCTATATCCACACCGTAATCGTTCTCGAAATGCACTTTCTCGAAGTATTTCTTTTTTCCCGCAATGACCCCGCTTAGAGGCTGGCGGAAGGAGACGAGCGAGGGGAAAAGGTTCATGAGCAATGGCTTTGCAAGCAATTCAGTGACTCTTCCGCTTCTCCTCCCAAAAGCGGATTTGACAAAATCGCACCG
>JBFYLN010000107.1:0-3390 GCA_041305425.1 Microcaldota archaeon
GTAACATCTGGATGCCGGAAACAATAATCAAGCAATCGCTCTTCTTCCTCTTTTGAGCTTTTCGTCATATATACAAATGACTTGCAATAAGTCCGCCCGAACTGCACAAGGTCAAGGTCCGTACGGAAAGACAGGATAACACCCTTCTTCTGCATCTCCTTTATCCTGCGCTCAACTTCCTCAGCCTCGATCCCAATCTTCTTTGCCAGCTCGACCATAGGAGTTCGCGAGTTCCATCCAAGATGATGCAAAATCTGCGAGTCAATATCATCGATTATCCGGTTCGGCACGCCCCGCACGCAAACAACGTCACTCTTTCCGGATTCGGGGTCAAGCCATTTCTTGTTCAGCAGATAAAGTTCAAACGTAATGGAAAACATTTTCGATAAGACATTCTTATGGTATCTTGAAAGGAAATTCTCATACAGGCAATTGAATTCAGCGACATTGTTTGCCCATACTGCAAAGATCATATCCCATCTTCCTGTGCATGTCACAACCCAGCCCATGCTTGGAAGCGATGCTAAGTAATTGTAGATCTCATTTACTTTTTCAGGAGAAGCGTTCTGCAATTGGAGATATACCTTGAAGGGATAATACCCCAATTTCGAGCGGTCGATTTCAGGATAACAGCGCGTCACGATCTTATTTTCAATCAAAAACTTGAGCCGCTCTTCGACAACCTCAGCCCTCAGGCCTGCAAGTGTCGCAATCTTCTTAGCTGGTAGCCTGGAATTCAGGTCAAGCTGATAAAGTATCTTGTTATCCACCCGCTCCATAAGTTATATTATACTGATTTTTATATTTAAATACATCAGTGTCCCGTGTTCCGTGTTCAGTGTCCTACGATTTGCCCTGAAACCATCACCTTTTTCGTATACCAAGTACCATTAAAAAGGTTTGTTGATATAAATATACATATGAGGCAGAGGCACAGGAATTTCCTAATCACCAAAGGCCAATTAATAAAAGGCAAAACAAACAGGAATCCTGAGCTAAGGCAAAAGCCATTCCCGGAAACGCAAAATGAGGGCCTACTCCTGAAAACAAAAACGGGTATTTCACAAATTCAAAAAGCGGCATCGGATAAGCAGGAACCAGAAGGAATAGAAAATGGCAGGGTTGAGCGCAGGCATAGGAAAAAGAGAATCACCGAAGAACAGGCGTCACTGGTTAGCGCGCTCTTTGTTACCGTCAATGCATTAAGTGAAAAAAGGAGGCAGGCGAACATTGAGCTTGAGCAGCTTGAAAATGATATCAGGCGCAGGTATAATTCTTTCACACCGGATTTGCGCGCCGAGTTCTTTGCCCAGCTTTATGACAAGTTCTCTGAAACTTATGATGCGCATATGGGCATTGAGACTGGGCATTTCAATGCGATAAAAAAAGTCCTATTTTTCGCTTCAGAGTATTTGAAGTTCCCGATACTCGATGTAACAGCGGGGACGGGCGAGCCATTAAAATACGCTCTCGAATTCATCGACCTTCCAAAAGACCTTGAAATCGCAGCTAGCCAATATAGGCTTATCAGGGAAAGCTATGATGACTGCCCTTTCCTTACGAATATGGATTCTGCGAATAAAATAATCCAGAGCGTGAATACATTATTGCCGCATCTGGCAATGAAGTCACATGTGAATGAACTTGCAGGATACAGTGTTTGCGCTAACGAGATTTCCCCGAAAATGAGGAGCATCGCAGAAGCGAAATTAAAAGCGTATTTGGATTCACGGCGTTCAGTTGCACAGGAAACAGAACTGGCATCGGAAAATAGCCTTAAGATCAGGTTCACCAGCAATAATGCAACAGAGCTTCCAAAAGAATTTGACGGAAAATTCATGACGGTGTTGTGTTCCCAGACATTCCACCTTATTTCCTTGCCAGACAAAATAAATTTGATAAAATCGATCTATCGTGCGCTAGCACCGGGCGGAGTGGCGATCATAATCGAAGAAGACCCGTTCGTGATTTCAAAGACTGCGCAGATCGAAGGTGTCAGCCTGTTGCTCAGGTCTGTGGTTTCAAGGATAGAGAAAAAATCGGATTTCATATCGATGTTCACAAGGTTCGAAGACAAGGAAGGCCATCCAGTGGGTTTTGAACTTTTGCAGGATAGCGCAAGGTATAAGATCGACAAGCAGCACCTTATGAGGCTCTACCTATTCAGGAAACCCCTTAAGCCAATGGATTTTGCAAAAGCGATCACATGCATATACGATGCACAGGAAGATAAAAAAGAAAGGGGGTCAGCGCACAACGCAGGGCATATGCTAAGGGTTGCGATAGGTGCGGCAGAATATGTGAACAGGAATGCGCTGGGCTTAAGCATCGAAAAAACGAACCAGCTTTGTGCAATTGCTGCAATGGCAGGGGTAATGCATGATATCGTAAGGCTGCCGCGGGATGATTCCGGAATAAGTGATGAGGAGATAAGCGCTAACCTGATAGAATACCTTGCCGGAGCCCAATTCAGCGAAAACGGAGAGCACAAGATGCGCCATGCGGTGATGATAAATGAATATCCGGAAGAGATGAGGATAATTTCTGAATTTATCAAAAAGCACAAGGGAGATGTGCCGCTTATGGCAAAGGCGATCCGCGCTAATTCGGGAAGCGCGAGGCGTATTTTGGAAGAAGCCAAGCGCATGGAAGATGAAGGCGATTTACAAGGAGCGCTTGTGTGCCGTGCGCTCATGTATGCGGACAAAGGATTGGAAGGGATAGGGGATTCGATAGTTGTGAGGCGTTCGCAATTCGTAAGCGGCGAGCGGGCGGAAAACCCCGAGGATTTAGGTGCGCTCAAGGAAAAGATAATCGGATTCGGGTTCGATGAGTCTGAATTCAGGCTTCTTGCTTTTATCGGAGTGAGCATGAACAGGATTTACTCGGATAAATCCCTGGAAGACCTTCCTAACGACGAATTGTGGAACGCAGTTCGGAAAAGCAGGGAATATGAAAAGAGGATTTACCAGGCACTTTTAGAGTATTTTAGATTGTACCATAACCTTAGTGAAAAGGAGATTTTTGATGTGCTTCAGTTCTCAGGATTCCCCAAGATAAACAAGAACGCGGAAAGGATCCAGAATGGCATTAGTGGTTCTGATGCTCCGGAGTTGGAGGAATCGTTCATCGAAGATGCTGCAAAGCTTGTGATCGGCCTTGCGTATTCGCAGAGTCAAAATGAAGAGCTCAGGGCAGAGAGCGAGACTATTTTGAGGAATATAAAAAACAAGGAATTGAAACAGGCCAGGATGGAGTTTGACATCGGGCAGTTGAAAAGGAAGTTTGTAGGATATTTTGAATGATGCCGTTTTCTTTCTGCACCCTCATTTTCGCATACTCTTTTAAACGACGCAAGCGATAAATAAATATGCCAAAGGAAACATTTGG
>JBFYLN010000108.1:0-18058 GCA_041305425.1 Microcaldota archaeon
GGACTTTAGCCATGCTTCAATTATTTTTGGCTTGTCAATTGACATTTCCATATCCACTATGAACGAGCCGTTATCCGATATCACGGGTCCGAGTTTTTTCACCGCATTCCGGATTTTCGGATTGTATTTTTTCAATTCGCGAAGAACAAACGGTGCAGCAAAAGGAAGGACTTCAAGTGCAACATTCCCAACCAATTTATCCCGGACTTTCGCTTCGTCTACAATCACAATGAATTTTTTCGCATTATAATCGATTATCTTTTCCCGCGTGAGCGCTCCTCCTCCGCCTTTTAAGAGCGCATCCTTTGTGACAATGTCCGCACCATCGATCGCAAGGTCGATATCCGTAATCGTGTCAGGCTCGACAACCCATAATTTGTTTTCAATCGCGAGCGCGCGCGTATCGGTTGATGTGGTTACGCAGCAAATGTTAAGCTTCTCTTCTTTGATCTTCCCTACAAGGAGCTTGATGAACTCACGTGCAGTGGAGCCGCTCCCAAGCCCGATGCACATCCCATCCTTGACATATTTAATCGCTCCTGCTGCTGCATTTATTTTCGGGTCAGACATGTGAATCACTGTTTGATAATGCTATTGCCTTGCTGGCGAATATATTCGATCTGGTTCCCAAGCTTATCGCTGAGCATGATCTCGAATGCATTTTTCGAATCTCTTAAAGTCAACACCATCGGTTTTCCTGAAAGGGTTATTTCCATAGAATATACATTCACCGAAGCCATGACTTTCACATCTGTGATTTTTCCCTTAGATGCATCACGAAGCGCGTCAGTTATTTTAGACTGGGGATATTTTGGAGAAATTATTTCGAAAAATGAGTTCGCGACCATCGTTGCCTTTCTCATCTGGTCTTCAACTTGATATTTAACTTCTTTACGAATTGGAATCGGTATTGGCATTATTTTCGGTTTTGGGATTTCCTGCTCATACATCTCTTTTGGGCCGACCATACAATCATCTCTAATGAATAAATTCAACTTCCAACCTTTAAAACCCATGCGGTTGGCAATATCGAGCGAACCATTATATTAAAAAGAACATTATCTGAGGTAATAATCATGGCAGGAAAAAAAGAAGAGAAATCAGATTTGAAAAAAGAAATGAAAGCGGAAAAGAAGAAAGGTTTCTTCGAATCTCTTTTCAGCTCGTTCGACAAGTCGCTTGAAAAAGAATCTAAAAAGAAATGCTGCTGCGAAGGTAAATGCAAATAAGTTGGTAAATGCCAATACGAAGGTAAAATGATATGCTCGACCCGATCCGGTTATTCACCGACTGGCTGCTCTATGGTACACTCTCACTTGAAAAAGAAACACGTTTAGCAGAATCGCTGGATTTTTTCGTCTATGACAGCATAAAGATCCTTCTCCTGCTTTTTTTCATGGTTTTCATAATGGGCACGATTCGAACTTTTATTTCGCAAAAGAGAATCAAGCAGGCTTTATCAGGAAAGATCCCAGTCATACCGAATATCCTATCATCAATGTTCGGCGCCCTCACACCATTCTGCACCTGCTCTTCGATCCCAATATTCATCAGCTTCATGAAAGCCGGCGTTCCACTAGGTATTGCATTTTCTTTTCTCATCACCTCTCCGCTTGTCAACGAGTATCTTGTAGTATTGATGTTCGGATATTTCGGTTGGCAGATCACCCTCACTTACATCATTAGCGGAATAATTCTTGGGACAATTGGCGGGATGGTTATGGGAAAGCTCGGCATGGAAAAATATCTTGTTGCGGATATCACAAATAACAAAGGGGGAAAGGAAAGAAAATTCCGCTCGTTAAAAGAAAGGCTCGTTTTCGCATTCCATGAATCTCAGGATATCGTATCGAAAACATGGATATGGATAATTTTTGGTGTTGGAATCGGTGCGGTGATACACGGCTTGGTTCCAGACGAATTAATCCGCTCTGCAGTTGCAGCAAGCGGCGCTCTAGCAGTTCCAATCGTGGTTCTTATCGGCATCCCGATTTATGCCAACTGCACAGGCGTGCTTCCCATCGCGGTTGCATTATTTGTTAAGGGCGTCCCGCTCGGAACCGCGCTCGCGTTCATGATGGCAGCCTCTGGTCTCAGCCTCCCTGAAGCAATAATCCTTCGAAGGGCGATGAAGCTACCGCTGCTCGCTGTTTTTTTTGCTATCGTGGCATTAGGAATCATTGTGATCGGCTATCTGTTCAATTACTTTTTCTAGCCTTTCCAACCATCCCGATCACATGCTTCTTAGCACGATATAAAAATACGCAGTAGATGCAACCAGGACAAGCAGGCTTCCGCCAAAAACAAACATATTCGAGTAACCCAATGACATGAATCCGTATCCGGCAGCAGCGCAAAGCACAACTGCGCTCACAAGCGCAATGAAAAACCTGGTCCAGTTAAATTTCTCTTCGGCTTTTTCCACAACTGGCTCAGTCTGCGTTTCAGGAATTATGGGCATCGGCTTTGATCTTTCATCCTGAGCAACTGGCTCAAAGAACCGCTTCATTTCCTTTTCTTCTTCCTCAACTTCCGGAGCTTTCCCTTCTTTATTTTTCTGCTCCACTACTGCCCCTTCCTTTTCTTCTTGTTCTTTTTCCTTTGCACTATCCACTTCTTTCTCTTCTTTCTCAGCCTCAATCTTTTCTTCCTCATCAACTTTTTCTTCAGGCTGTTTCATCTCTATTTCAGGGATTATAATCGGGATTTCGTCCTGATCTTCAGGTTCTTCTTCATCTTTTTCAATCGATGGAGTTTCTTTCTTCTCCTCTTCACTTTCCCGCTCTTCCATTATCCTTTTCAAAATCCTCTTTGCTTCCGATTCCTCTTCATCAACAGATGGTTTTTCGAATTTCAATTCCCGTTTTGGCATCTGCGTTTCTTTTCTCTGCGCCATCCTCCGTTTCATGGATTCGAGTATAAGCGAAGTGTTTGTTGGCCTCAGTTTCGTAGCGACCTTTTTCGCAATCTGTTTTCTTTTGGCGAGAGTAATACTACTAGACTTAGCTTTTGAAGCGTTTGCAGTTAGTTTTCTGACTTTAGGCGTTTCTTTCGCTTTTGAAGATCCTTTCGTTTTCCTGTTGGATTTCTTAGGGGACATGGTTATGAATTAGAAAGCAACAATAAAAAAAGGCTAAGGGTGGCGACTATGTTGCATGAATATAAATCTATGGCAGCAAATGATTGTTATTCTAGATTCAATTATCTAGAGTAAAGGATAGCGGGCAGCGGGGTATCAATTTCCAAATCCGATTGAGATCTGGAAGCTGCCCTATGGGGAGTCTGGAGTTCCCGCTGGATTTCAGATGAATACGTTTATCTGGAAGGCGAAGCTCATAACCCAGTACTCTCCTGTGGCCTAAATTGCCGCTACGGAGTGGGGAAAGGTCGGTGGTTCAAAAGCCTTTCGCTGGCGCGAAAGATTTGCCAGCATGGCTGTCAATCCACCCCCCGCTATCTTTTTATGTTTCCTATTTCGGGTATCAAGTGTTCAATTCCGATGTTTCTCATTTTGTGCAGTTTTCACACTCCCAGGCAAACATATTTAAATATAAAATGTACAAATTTCAATCAATACCAGTTGTTTCTGGTATGAATTACAAAAGCAGGGGGAGTTGCATGAAGAAGAATTATGATTCGATCGATTTGGAGATTTTGCGCGAATTGAGGAACAACTGCAAACAGCCGGTGCGCGAACTGGCAAAGAAACTCGATGTTCATCCCAATACTATTCTACAGAGAATAAAGAAGCTCGAAAAGGAGAAAGTCATAATCAAGTATCTTGCAGAAGTTGATTACCGGAAGCTCGACTATGATTTGCACGCGGTCATAATGGGGAAGGTGAGGAAAGGCCGTGCAGGCGATCCTGAGCAGTTAGCTGACCTTAGTGCTATCCCTCAGGTACAATCTTTGTATGCAGTGACTGGCGCATATGATATCTTCCTGGTAGTCAGGGTGAAGGATCGGGACCAGCTTACGGAAGTGATCCGAAAGATCGGCGAGAACCCGATCGTACAAAAGACTACCACGCACCTGATATTGTACAGTTACAAGCAGCCACACGAGTTCAATCCGCTTAGCGGAAGGAAGTAATAATCATTCAATTTTTTTTCCTTTTTTGTCATAGTCATTTCAGCTTGAAGACCAACGAGTGCAGTGGTAGGAACGCGTCGTATATTCCTGATTTTGTTGATTCGAATGTCGATGTGATTTCCTCAAAACCCATCCTGCGCATCAGTTCATAGAGTTCCCCGAGTACCATTGGTTCAGATAATGAATTGAAGCAATTCGCCCATTTCCTTGGCAAATGCGGGCCGGGCTGGACATGGGGGCTGATGAATTCCATGCTGATCAAATGCCCTGAGTCCTTGAGTTTTTTCTTTAATGCGCATATCACTCTGCCCCGTTCCTCATTCTTCACCCAATAAAAAAGGTCTGAAACAAGAATCAGGTCAACTTTCTGGTCGCCAATAACCGTTTTCCTTAAATCGAGATCATTAAGATTTATCAGGTCGATTGCCAGGAAATCCATGATCAGGTTTCCATTTAGGCTCGGGTTTCTTTTTAGCAATACGTTTTTTTTCTCGATTGCGGCAAACAAAGCGTCATAATTCCGGTCAAGGCCAAGCATGCGCATCTCCAATTCTTTTGAAGCCAACCTTGCCGTAATATCCCTTGCGCGCAGCATGCGCCTCATAAGTTTTCCTGTGCCGCATCCTGCATCGATCATTGTGAATACTTTTTTATCCTGGTTTTGGATATAATCAAAATAACTTGATACAAGCCTTACTGTCTGTTCTTCATAAACGCCTCTCCTATGGAGGTCATACCTGGTTGCGTATTTTTCCAGCCTTGTAGTTAAAATTGAGTAAAATTTCGAAAACGTGTTATTAAGTTCACTGATTTCGCGTTGTGTACGGGTGGTGCGGTTTTCAGTGTGGTGTGTGCTGACAAGTGGGTCATGTCCGCCGTAAGCGCTTCTTACCACTGAGTGGGTAGATTTATTTTTTCTTCTTCCTCCCATATACTATAACATATACATCTAACATTTATAAACATTTCGTATATCGCGCGATTAGTAATATTTTAAAAATACTATCATCCAATATGTATAACATATGAAAAGAAAGGTGCCAGTAATAGGGCTGCCATCAGATGGTTCTATAGCCATCAAGCCCAAAAAGACATTTTCTATCCGATCAAGGGCTAGCCCTGGGAAAGTTTTTTCCGGCCATAAAGACCGTGGGCCCATCTCAAAAATAAGAACTTCAGAAGTTTTCTTTTGCAGCGTTTCTTCGAAAACGCCTAAAGAAAAGGATTTGCTTGGAAATGCCTATGACGAACCAAAAAAATACGAAGAACAGCAAATATCGAACGCGCACTTGAATGCTGAATCTGCAATACTTAATCGGCTTAGGAAGGTAATCTGGCCTTTTGACCAGGAAAAAGCGACAAAAAGCAGATCCTACCTGGCATGGCAAGATGAAGAACATCAACATTCCGAAGATAAAATACAGTCTATCGTCTCTCTTGGATGTGGAAGCGGATGGCTCGACCGAAGAGTAATCGACATGCTGTCTTATGATTTGAAGCGGGCACATGGGAGATTGAGGCTGCTTGGCATTGACACTCATCCGGATAATATCGAATGCGCAAGGATAAAAATGAAAAAAATGCTAGATGAAGACCATAAACTCAGGGATCTTATAGAAGTAGAATACCTGCTTGCGAACCTGGAAGGGCCTACAGTGATTCCGATAAACGATTCGTCCATAGCTGTTCCTGGCTTTAGTAGCATCGACCTTAAAAAAACTGTGATCCGTGAAAAATCCCCGGATCTTTTCCTTGCATTCTATCTTTTTTATTGGACCCAAGACAAAGACGCAGCAATACGGGCCATTGCGGAAAAATCACGTGTTGGCAAGTCGATAAAAAATTCCACTGGGCATTCAATGAATTCGACACGTTTTATCAGCGGAGAGGAATTCCCGCTTCACATCACACCCAACCCCTACATGACTGAGAATTTCAAGAATGGCGTAAGAAATTATGCAAAACCAATTGATATCGAAGAGCTTTGGAAAAAATTGGCCGAGAATGGTTTTGAGCCGATTGTTGGGACAAAACAAAAGCAGCCATTGAAATCCAGCGATGAACATTGGATACATTATCAGGTGATGGAATTCAAAGGGCGATCAAAATGACCTTTTCAAATCAATCCTGCTGAAAATGCCCCGATATATGCAAGCGTAATGTATCTGAGTGTCCTGCCAGCAATAACTGCCACCAGGAACCTTGTAATAGGAATTCCTGCTGACCCTGCTGCGATCCCTGCAATATCGAATACCGGGTTTGGAATCGCTGCCAAAAAGAATATCGCTATCATATCATATTTTTTTATCCATCCTTTGTATTTCTCAAAATCTTTCTTGTTTTTTATCACTATCTTAGCTGCCCCGTCGCCTGCGATAAAGCCCGTAATCTCACCTAATCCGGATCCAAGCCCTGCAGCTATTCCAACCAAATAC
The DNA here is from genome assembly GCA_041305425.1 of Microcaldota archaeon. GTDB lineage: Archaea > Micrarchaeota > Micrarchaeia > Anstonellales > Bilamarchaeaceae > CAILMQ01. The sequence continues at coordinate 6,528 of JBFYLN010000108.1, forward strand.
GGGTTTAACACCGTACTCATCGCGATCACGCTTGCCCATCCCGGCGCTGGAAGAATTATCGTGGCGGCACTGACAAGCGAGATTGCAAACACCCCGGCATACCCCCAGCTCTCAAGCGCCTTGACTCTATCGCTGAGCAACCAGACGATAATCACAAGCCCGATGCCGATCACAATCTGCGCGATTGCTTCTGTCCTTGGTTTCATGATCTGCTTATCAGTTCGGGGCTTTATAAAAACTTTTCTGTTTTTGATTTGCTGAGATTTGATTCGCACTTCTCCAACTTTTGTGGTTTTGATTTATCGGGGAGAAACGTTTCTTTTATATATTTTGAGCCCATTTTATGTAGCGGGGTTGCAATGAGCGAAAAAGAAAAGATAAACAAGGGGATTTGTCCAGTTTGCGACACCTCACTCATATTCCAAGAAGGCTGCAAGACATGCTTTTCATGCGGATGGGGAGGATGTTCGGTTTAACTTCTACTTTTTTATTTTTTCTTTGGTAGTCTATCGGTTTCCTGTTTTTTTAGTTTCGGGTTGCTTTTATAAATCAGATATCTTTATCCGGCTCGGCTGAACCTCTTCAAGTCATCATCTTCGCGCAATTTGTGAAGACTCTTAAATACCTCTTGACCTCATTGCCGTATGGATATTATTGTGGAGGAAGGTTTATATCTTTCCTTCCTGAATTACTTTCATGAATGAGCCGGAAACAATGGGGAGAATCCTGCGTGAATTCAAAAATGTCGCCGTAATCGGATTGAGCGATGATCCTTCTCGATATAGTTTCAAGGTGGCGAGTTTTTTGATGTTGAATGGTTTTGAAATTATTCCCATCAATCCGAAGCTCGATTCGTGGCGAGGTAAAAAAAGCTATGCTTTACTTTCCGACGTTCCAATCAAAATCGACGTTGTCGATATCTTCCGGCGCAGCGAATTTGTTAAAGAAATCGTGGACGAAGCGATCGCAGCCAAGGCAAAAGCAATCTGGATGCAAGAAGGTGTTATTGATGAAAATGCCGCAAAACACGCGGAAGAAAACGGCCTGTTTGTTGTTATGGATCGGTGCATGATGAAGGAGTTCATAAATTTGAAAAAGCGATGATCTGATTATATCATTCGTTTTATCTTTTTTGGCACCAATCGCCGGATATCTATATCCTGAAGTATGGATCTCGCTTCCTGTTCTCTCTTCTTGAAATCTTCAATTGACATTTTTTCAATGCCTTTCATTATCTTCACCTCTTTTTTTCCTCTTTGAAACAATTAGATTTTTTCAAGGATAATAAGGAAGCGTTTGAGGGTAAAAACCAGATTTGAATGTAACGCGATAAACCGAAAGTTGGAAACTAAAAAAAACCCAAAAACAGGAATGGGCTTCAGAATGCCCTTCGGGCATTTCAGTCCATTTTTCCCGAGGCTAAACTTAGGACTCGAAACACACGACTCCTGGAAAATGGACTCAGGGGGACTCGCACCCCCGGCCTCTCGCGTGCAAGGCGAGCGCTCTGTTCTGCCGCACTCCATCTCCATATGCTGGAGCTGCCGTGCGTCTACTGAGCTATGAGCCCTATTTAAACATATAAAATTCGAGCCATTATTTTTTTTCATTTTCCTTGTTTCCAAGGAAATGGTGTGCGATACGGGGAAGCTTGACCAGAAGGAAAGTCGAAACCAATATTATCAGCACCTCATTAACTCCAAGTCCAGTCGCCATTCCTATAACACCAACATTTGGTTTGTGCGGAGAAGCTTTTATAAATGTAGTTTCCGATTATGCATCAAGATAAAATTTAAATCAGGTGCGTATGTGGAATCCATCTCAATATTCGGTATGGGGCTCTCCGAGCTTGCCTTGGTTGCCATCGCAGCCTTGATGATCATGGGCCCAAAAGGAATATCCTCGATAAAACCATTTCTCAAGGTGGCATACAAAAGCTACCTCGGGTTCATGCACGAAGTGAATTCAATGCAAGGCAGCATGGAAGAGATGAAGTCCACTGTCATGGAGCCGATCAAGGAGATTCAGGATGAGGCTGAAAAAGAGCTCAAGGGCATTGAAAAAGATGTCATGCCTGATAAGGCGACTTCTGATTTCATAAAAAATGAAGTCAAGCGGATGATGGAAAAAAGCAAGGCTGAAATGGCGGAAGTAAACAAAGAAGTGAATCCAAACAAACAGATGCAGAAAGGGGCACAACAAATTCCATCCATGGGAGCGAGAAGCCAATCGCCTATTCCAGGCAGGCCACAAATCGGAGGGCAGAATCGGTTTGCCGGGCAAATGCAATCTTCATCAATGCAAAAATCTCAGGCACAAACCACAAAGGCACGGGAGATTCAAAAAGATACTTTCGTTTTGCAGGCATCAGAAGTAACAAACATCAAGCCGCCAGAATTCAAGATCCCTGAAATAAAGCCACCGGAATTCAACCCTCCGACCGAAGAGGAGATCGAAAAATCCGTTATCGCACTTGAAACATCAACAAAGGCTGAACGCAAAGCTCCAAAAAAGGAAAACGCAAAACGGAAGACGGCACCTGAAGCAAAAATATCCAAGCCAAAAGCGAAACTGAAAGAAAAGGAAAAGGCCAAAGGCAAGACCGAATCCAAGAAAGGCGGATCTAAAAAGAGGCGCTGATGATGGGAGACCAGGAAGTTCAGGAAATCAAAGACGAGAAGTATATGTCCATCTGGGACCATTTGGGAGAGCTTAAAAACAGGGTCAAAACTTCACTTATCGTTTTCATTGTGACATTTTTCGGTTTCTTTTTATTATCTGACCGGCTGCTTAATTTCCTATGGGGCCACTTTATTGGCCAATACCACCTCACGCTGCTTTCTCCATCGCTAATGAGCGGTTTCGTCACCCAGCTTGATTTTGCCCTTATTCTCGCAGCTACATACTCGCTTCCGGTTTTCATTTATGAGATGTTCGCTTTCATCGACCCTGCAATCAGTTCAAAGCATAGGAATATCGCCCTTAAGGTTATCTTTTCAGCCACCTGCCTTTTCATAGCTGGAGTCGCTTTTGTTTATTTTGTCATGCTTCCCCTGATGATCGAGTTTTTCGTGAATACCAACACGAACCTGGGTCTTTCAAACTTCTTCACTGTGGAATCGTTTTTTGAATTCATTATGATTAATCTTTTCCTTGGAGGCATTTGTTTCCAGACGCCGCTTATAATCGTAATGTTCAATAAGGTCGGATTGCTTCCAAAGGAATGGCTCATTAAGTTCAGGTCATATGTGTATGTTGCCATATTAGTTGTTGGAGGGATCATGACTCCTGACCACTCTATCATTTCCCAGCTACTTCTTGGAGGCATGATGATACTCCTATTCGAGCTCGGGTTGCTGTTTTGCAAGTGAATACGCTTGCATAAACCAGCCTTAGCCTTTTTTAAATGCTTTTTAACAGAAGTATTTTTGTCTTGAGCAGATCAAGACATTGGAGCGTTTTTTGCCGGAGCCCATTTGGCCTTATTGGCCAAAGGTCTCCAGCGTTCGCTTCGTTCACGCCGGAGTCCTGATAGCCTTTTTGGGCTATCGTCCTCCGGCTACTATCGACTCCAATTTTCACGCCGGAGTCCAATTGGCTTTTTTAGCCAATGGCCTCCAGCATTCGTGATACTCATGCCGGAGTAGCTCAGTTGGCTAGAGTGCTCGACTCATAGGTTTATCCGATGAGTGCTGAGGTTAACACCGATGACTTGCTTGCAGCATTCTGAGACATCGAGAGGCCGGGGATTCGAATTGAGTGTTCTGTTTTCAGTCTAGGGTTTCCAGTATTTTCTTTCTGGATACTGGCCACAGGAAACCGCACACCTCGAAAATTCCCCCTCCGGCAAAATTCATTATTTTGTAGTTTCAGTGTAGGGTGTCTACACTCAGGAATTTTGCCGGGATTTGCACGAGCAACGCGAGGGCAATCCAACCGGCAATATTTTTTTATAAGTTTACAGTTTACCGTGTCGGGTGTCCAGACCTCAGAAAAAATGCCGGGTATTAGTCGACTGAAAGGAGACTAATCCAACCGGCAATTTCCATCAAATTTCCATCCTTAAATAATTTTCTCTCATGAAATCTTCATCGAGCCCCGAACAAAGATTTATATATCTTGGGCACGAAACACTTTCAGGTGATTATCAATGGTATTAGGACTTGGACCAACCGAAATAGTTTTGATCGTACTATTCATTGTCGTCATTATCATGGGGCCGAAGAAAATCCCAGAACTTTTCAGGGCACTTGGCCAATCTGTGGGAGAATTAAAAAAAGGGATGAAGGATTCTGGCGAGGAAGCAAAGGAAGAACTTGATGAAGAGGAAGCGGAAGCGAAGCCAAAGAAAAAAGTTGTGAAGAAAGCCGCTTCAAAGAAAGAAAAAGAGGAATAAATTCTCCTTTATCAATTTCATCTTATTCTTTTTTAAATTATTTTTTTAATCATTATTTTGTACTCGTTATCGGCAGCCGGTTCTTCTCTATAAATTCCCGGATCTTCCAGTCTGATTTCACAGCCTCTAGGATATCAACGATGAATCTTGAGAGCTCTTTCCGGGTAAGTAACTGAGTTCCTTCAACACCCGGGACCAATTTTCGAAATCGCTTCCCGTTGAATACAAGCGTGAAACCATCATATTCTTTTTGGATATCAATCGAATTGAATAACGTTACAAGTTCGACCTTTTTTTCAGGGGTCCGCAAAATTTCCAGGAGAATCTCTTTTGAACAATTCCTGGTATTCAATACATTCTTTGTTACGGCTACCTGTTTTTGTCCGAATGCAAGTGCTGCCATCAAATCCACCTGCATATTTTCGCACAACATGGCATCTAAAATCATACTGCCAAATTTTTAAATATCCGACACAAATTTCCCCTCCTATCCGTTTTATAATTTGTAGCCGCAACAATTCCGCATGCATGATAGAGAAGTATTTTTCCGATTTACGTGAAGGCCTGGACCAGGCTTATGCAATTGCCAGCGAAGCGAGAAAGAAAGGCTTTGACCCGGTCGATGAAGTAGAAGTAAAGATCGCAAAAGATGTGGCGGCGCGCGTGGAAGGGATCGTTGGCCCACCGGGAATCGCGAAAATCATCCGGGAGCTGATCGAGAATGGCTTGTCGCGGGAAGATGCAGCCTTTGAGATCACAAGGAGGATCGCCAGCGGGACGATAATCACCGGAGATAAGGAAAGGCTAATCGAGCAGGCAGTCCGTACGGGAGTCGGAATCTTGACCGAAGGTGTCCTCGTTGCACCCACTGAAGGCATTGCAAAAGTGAAAATAAAGCAGAATCCAGACGGATCTGATTTTGTTGCAGTCTATTTTTCGGGCCCGATCCGGTCCGCAGGCGGCACTGCAGCGGCGTTGAGCCTTGTACTAGCTGATATCGCACGGCGCGTCGTTGGAGTCCGTGATTACCGGGCAACAGACACCCAACTCGAGCGATACGTGGAAGAGATCAACATGTACGAGGCAAGGGTCAATCATCTACAATACAAGCCTCCGGATGACGATATCCGGCACATTGTCAAGAACTGCCCGATCTGCGTTGATGGCGACCCGACAGAAGAAATGGAGGTTTCTGCTTACCGTGGCGTTCCTGGTGTAGAGACCAACAGGATCCGGGGCGGGATGCCGCTTGTTGTTTGTGAAGGGGTTGCGCAGAAAGCCGCTAAACTCGCCAAATATACCAAGAAGCTTAACCTTGGCTGGGATTGGCTCGAGAAAGTCATCAAGATCAAGCGCAAGGAAGACAAGATTGAAATTAAGCCAGATGATACCTATCTTGAAGGCCTGGTGGCAGGGCGGCCTGTGTTTTCCCATGCAAGTGCAAAAGGCGGTTTCAGGCTTCGTTACGGAAGGTCGAAAACCAATTCCATCATGGCAAAGAACATCCATTCCGCTACAATGGTTCTCTTGGATGGATTTCCTGCATTCGGCACGCATTTTAAGATCGAGCGCCCGGGAAAAGGATGCGTGATTTCCGGCCATGACGGATTAGAGCCTCCAGTTGTTCTTCTTGATGATGGGAGCGTACAAAGGGTGAGGGATATTAAGGAAGCGCAAAAAGTGCTACCTTTTGTAAAACAGATTCTTTTTCTTGGAGACATGTTAATGACTTACGGCGATTTTCTCAAATCCAACCATCCTCTGATTCCTTCTGGCTGGTGCTTGGAATGGTGGGTTAAAGAAGTCGAGGCAAAAGGCGTCATTCCTAAGACGAAACTAAATGCAAAAGAGGCATTTGATTTTAGTAAGCTTCATGATGTTCCGCTCCATCCGGATCATACGCATAACTGGTGCGACATATCCAACGAGCAGGCACTCTCGCTGGTGAAATGGCTCGAATCATGCCAGCCTTCGTGGAATGGGGAATCGCTTTCCGAACTTTCTATCCCGCTTGCTGAAGATGATGGCAAAGGAAAGCGTGCACTTGAAGAGCTTCTGGTTCCCCATCGCGTAGCGGACGGGAAAATATTCCTAACTGGAGATGACGGGTATTCCATTCTCGCATCGCTTGGAGCCATCGATCAAAATGGGAAAACGATCTCGCTTGAAAAAGCGAAAATCGCACTAGAGCATTCCAAAGACCTGCTTCCTGCCCTAAATTCGCTTTCTGGAATAATCATCAAATCAAAATCGCCAACATATATCGGCGGAAGGATGGGACGGCCAGAGAAGGCATTTGAGCGGGCGATGGACGGAAAACCACATGTTATCTTTCCTACCGGTTCGCAGAAAAATCGCTCATTTGTCCGTCTTTACAAGACATTGAAATTGAAAGACCGTGAAAGGAACCTCAATCTTGATCTTGTCCGTTACAAATGCCCATCATGTTCCAACATCACGTTTACGCGGATTTGCGAGCGCTGCAAATCTCTTGCGACCTTAGATAGCATCTGCCAGGTATGTGGCCGTTCGGTTCAAGGAGCTGAGCATTGCGACCGTAAGACACACATGTACGACCGCCGCCCTGTGGACCTGATTTCTTTAATGGACAGTGTGAAATTGAAAGTCGGTTTCATGCCAAATGATGTCAAAGGTTTGAAAGGGCTTTCCAATATCATGCGTGTTCCAGAGCGGCTTGAGAAAGGATTTTTGCGAGCCAAACACGACGTATATATTTTCCGTGATGGGACTTCAAGGTTCGATGCGACTGACATTCCATTAACTGCATTCACTCCGGAAGAGATCGGGCTAACACTCGAGCGGGCGCTTTCGCTTGGGTATGCTGTGGATATCCATGGAAACCCTCTCATTGATGTAAAACAAACCGTGTACCTTTATCCGCAGGATATACTAATGTCCTCCCATGGTATGGATTATTTCATGCGTGTTGCGAACTTCATTGACGAGATGCTCGTGAATCTTTATGGTTTGAAGCCATTCTACTCATTGAAAAAGAGGGAGGACCTGGTTGGCCACCTTTGCCTCGGGCTTTCTCCGCACACATCAGCAGGAGTCCTTGTCCGGATCATTGGCTATACTAATGCGAACGTCGGATACGGGCACCCGTATTTCCATACTGCGAAGAGGAGGAATTGTTTCCATCCGTCGACAAGATTGAAATTATACAAAAAAAGAAGCGTCATGGAATGCGAGATCTCACAAATTGTCGAAAGCGAGTTTCAGGAAAATCCGGATAAAATCAAGCGGCTTGATGCGCATACCGAAAAAATAGATCTTTCTCGAAATATGTTCATTGAAAGCATCGATTCAAAGACCAACAAAATAATTCGAAAGCGCATTACGTGTTTGATTCGCTCAGCAGCTCCTGAATACTGGATCGAGATCGAGCTTGAGAGCGGAAAACGAAAGGCAGTAACTCCTGATCATAATATTTTGTATAAGCTCAATGATATTCTTAATGTCACGGCAGCAGAATCAGCCAAAGAGGGCATGCTTGTTCCCACCAAATCTGCTGATGGTCATTATGTCTGCGAAAAGATTGTGAAAATTCGCAAGTTCAATGAAACGATAAACGCCTATTGCCTTGATATCGATACAGAGGGTAATAATCTTATTGAAAAAAATATTCTTCTGGCTAATGGGATGTTTTCCATACGGTGCGACGGCGACGAGGACTGCGTTATGTTGCTTATGGATGCGCTCATTAATTTCTCAAGGAAATACTTAAACGAATCGCGTGGAGGAACGATGGACGCGCCACTAGTTTTAACGCCAGCGATCGACCCGAGTGAAGTGGATGACGAAGTGCATTGTGTGGAATTCGTCACTTCCTATCCATTGGAGTTCTACCGCGCATGCGAGAAGATTACACCGCCTGGGGAGTTCAAGCTGAAGACTGTAAAGAATATACTGGGAAAGCCGGAGCAGTATACTGGCCTTTTGATAACTCATGAAGGTGGAACGTTAGATCAGGGTCCGACAACCACAAAATACGTCCAGCTTGGAAACATTCCGGAAAAGATTACAACTCAATTCAATCTCCAGCTTCGGATCCGTGCAGTTGATGCAAAGAATGCGGCAGAGCGTTTGATCCTCTCACATTTCATCCCTGATCTTTATGGAAACCTGCGTTCGTTCTCTCGCCAAACATTCCGCTGCTCAAGCTGTAATCACATGCATCGCCGCCCGCCATTGAGTGGCAAATGCATTGTATGCGGCGGGAACCTTATACTGACGATCAACAAAGGGGGGATCCAGAAGTATCTGGAAATCTCGAGACGAATTTGTGTGGAGTATGACCTTCCTATCTATTTGAAGCAAAGGCTTGTGCTTGTGGAAAGAGAAATCCGCTCGATATTCGAGGATGATAAGATCAAGCAGACGGGATTGGCGGAATTTCTGTGATCTCTAAAGATATTTCTTAAGCATAACAAGGAATTCTTTTGAGGTATTGAGTAATTTTTCAGCTTCTTTTCCTATTGGGATCTCGTCTTCGAGAGGCGGATAGCGTGTTTTAGTATAATATGCAGTCAATTCCCTTCCGAAGTCCATGAAATCTTTAAAGCGTGGCTCGTATTTTGATGCCGCATCGAATAAAGTTTCAAGGTCGTGAATTTTCCTGAGTTCCCATCCCTTTGAAATAAGAACTGCCTTCGTATATTTTTCTATTCCCTGCTGCAAATGGGATAACGCAGCCCGATAAAACCATTTGTCATTTATAAGTTCCTCTGCAAGTTGAAGGTCTTCATCTGCAAGGTCAATTCATTCTTTGATTATCTCCTTGCTAACCATACAAAACCTTCCCTTTGTTAAGAATCCTAAGAATGAACGGGTCCTCTAACCTGATTCTTTTTTCCAATTCTTTTGGAGTCATCACCAACGGTTCTATTGGAATTGTTTTATGCATGCCATGAAGCAATTTCTGTACTTCGCAGAATCGTTCATTTGGTTTTTTCTTCGTGTCTTTCACAATGAAGATATCGATATCACTATCTTTGGTCGGCTTTCCCCATGCGCGAGAGCCGAAAAGGATAACCTTTTTTGGTGAATACATCTCAACGAGTACGTCTATGAGCTGGCCAAACATATCCTTTTTCTTCATGATTACTTTTGGTTTCAATAACAATAAAAAAGAATTGGTTTCGGGTTTCCGGTTTTCAGTTACCGGTTTTCGGTTACAATTGAGAGTAAACCACTTCATCGATATCCTTTGCTGAACTTTTTATTTTGTTTTTCGATAGTCCTTCAATATCATCGAGTTTGAATTCTTTTCTTTTCGATTGGTAGTTTTGATTGTCCGCATACCTAACCCTTTTCTTCACATCCTCAACGCGAGTAAGGATAGTCTTGTGTTTAGTGTTTTGAGTTTTGTATCCCTCGACAAACGCCTCCCCCGCCTTCCCATCCAACGCTTTGAGCATCGTATAAACATCAATCGCTTTGTCTTCGATATCATGCGAAAAGAAGCCGAGCCCGAAATCGATGACAAACAAATCCTTTTTGCTTTTTATCAGGTTAGCTGGAGTAAAATCACCATGTATTATCCCTGATTCATGAAGAGAAGCGAGCATTTGCCCAGAACGCTCAGATTCTTTCGCATTCATTTCTGGGCGCTCCCCATCAATAAAACTCATTGTGATCGAAAATTCTTCTACTTCCAGGACAACTGGGCAATCCACGCCCGCGATCTTGGCTTTGTGCAATAATCTTGCTTCCGCGCGTGTCCTTTCCCTGCGAAGCTTTTCATCAATCTCTCTAATCCTGTAATTTTTCTTTATCCTTTCTTTCACTACGACCTCTCTGCCAAGCAGCCTCGCTTTCCTGACTATCGCTTCCGCCCCGCGCATTTAACTCAACCGTTCCTTTGCCCAAATATCAATGTAGATAGCACAACGAATATGGAAAGCATGACTATCCACATTATTGCAAAACTCATACTGATAATCCCCACGCTTAGTCCAGTGACAAACACTAGCATCAGGAACATTATCCAGATCATTTTCGACCAGCTAAACACCTTGCTTCCATCCAGGGGGAATGCGGGAAGCATATTGAACATGCATAGGACAAAATTGATGTATGCGCCAAACCTCCACACTTCAAACGGTCCACCATTAAAGAGTGAATTGAGTGCGCTAAGGTCAAAAGAGAAATACAGATTCCTTGGAATGACTATGGATAGAGTAAAGAATACCAGCATAATCGCGAAATTGATGAACGGGCCTGAAAGCGAAATTATCCCATTCTCCTTTTTCGTGATATTCTGGGAGTATATATATACCGCGCCCGGAGCTGCGAATAGAAATCCCCATAATGAAGTCAAGAGCATGAACACCAGCCCCTGGGTCCACATCTGGAAACGAGCATATGCGCCATAATGGATCGCGGCAAGTTTGTGGCCCATTTCATGAAGGATGAATCCTGAACCGACGGTCACGAGTGAAAGCGCCATGAAGACAAAAAACTCTTTCGGGCTTGAAAAGAGGCTATCCAGTCCGGCAAAAAGAAGCGTGAATGCCAGGGATATCGCAACAACTGAGATGATTATGTCTGACGCTTCACCCGGTTCGATATACAATAGTCTTTTCATCAATAAACACCAAATAAAAAAATCAATCTCCGATAATGATTTTTCCTTCTGTCTCGCGGAACTTCAGCGCGATATCATTATTCAGTAAATATCCTCTTTTAAGCTCTATCGCTGTCGCGAGCGAAATATCGTCCGCTACCCTGAGCTTCAAAAATCGCAAACCGTTCTCCCGATCAAGCGAGATTTCTTTTCCTGCAACTCGGGCTTTGAGTTTTTCTGCATCTCCATTACTTTCAATCCGATCGATCTTTTCTATTTTCCCAAGCAGCATATGCTCCTTCCTTCTGGATAATAGCCTCGCATCAGATGAAAGCTCCAGCCTTCCCAGGTTTGCAAGCCCATTCTCTATAATAACCTCATCCCCTACTTTCAGCGTCCTTCCCCGCTCGCTCTTATCAAAAACGAGGACCTGCATTTCGTTTTTTCTATCCGAGATCCAGAATGAATAACCAAGCTTGGTTGTTTGCCCGCTGACAAATTTATCAAACCCATCAACTCGGCAGACAAAGCCTCGCACATGCGTGA
>JBFYLN010000109.1:0-3519 GCA_041305425.1 Microcaldota archaeon
GAAAGTTTTGTTGAAGGCCGAAATGACTTTTTTGTGAGGACCATGCAGCTAACACCGCATCAGCATCGTCCACAAATGCTTTCACGGTATATGCTGAACGAAATTGTCTATCTTGAAATGATCAATCGCATGTATCAGAATCATCTTCGGAGTCAACTTTCCTCTGCGGTTGTTACTTTTTCACTACCTGCTAACTTCTCGGATCCGGTAGTGGTGGCCCCCACACAAGCCCAAATTACTGCAGCAATTGAAGATATTACTTCTTCAACGAACAGTTGTGCTATTTGCCAGGACGCAATTTCCTCCGGCGGTTGCCGGATTCGATCTTGTCGCCACGAGTTTCACCGGAATTGCCTAACGAACTGGTTTGGAATGAGTGTTCGTTGTCCAGTTTGTCGTCATGATATTCGCGAAGCAGCAAATCCAACGGGTGATCAATCTCAAACGCCTTCTGGCGCAGAATAAATGTTTTTTCAATTGGAAGTCCTGTGGGTGGAAAGGAATATTTGGGAAGACTGTCTGATATTCCATACTGCACACGATGAAACATGCGACGAATGTCGTACTCGCATTCTTTGACTAGCGTTTCAATATCTTCCTCCGGAAACAGAGATTGAATATCTGCCGGACGAGGAGGAAAGCACCTCAAAATTTCGATATCGTTCATATTCCGTTTAAAAATGGTGGGAACCTCATTACTGGTGCACAAAATGGGAACTTTTCTTTGTGGATCCTTAATCCATTGAACCACCTTCGTTTGTGCATGTGGATCCGAACCGTCTATCTCATCCAGAATAACACACGTTTTTGCATGAATATCGCCACGCAGGAAAGAATGAATGTTAACTGCAGACATACAGGAATCGCGAATCTTTTCAACATCCTCAAAACTGCGAATCGATTTGCTTGCATTGATTTCCAGGGGGTCGAATCCACACGATCGCGCAGCTGCAAGGGCCAATGTTGTTTTTCCAATTCCAGGGGATCCTGTAAGCAAAATTGATTTTTCAAACTTTTTTGATGAAAGATAGGCTTCCAGTTTTTCTTTGGCTTCCATATGCCCGATTACCTCGTCCAAATATGTCGGTCGATGTGCTTCGGAGTACATTAGTATACTTTACAATGTATATGTAAACAAAAAACCCCACAAAGGGGTTACCATGTCATAGGAAGTTTATTAATGACAGCCTGCTGAGCAGATAGCTCCTTCTCAGAGAATGCGATCATCTCGTCCGCATTTGCAATAACGCGAGTGAGGTGAGCAATTCGTGCATCCATGCTCGATTTATCCATAATCTTTTTCGAGTCAATGCTTTTCATTTGCTCAACCATCTTGAACGCGGTTTCCCTCTGTCGAATGAGCTTGTCCAGCTCCCGTCGTTGCCTGTTGTACGTCTTCCGAAGTTCCAACTTTGCATCCATCAGCGCAGCTCTTCCTTCCGTCAGAGAGGCGTTAACAGCCTGCATCTGGTCAAAGTTAACTGCCTTGGACGTTGAGCAACCCATGGTATCTGTGGTTTGATTGATATGTATCAATTCCTCTTATAAAAAATCCGTTTTCACAGACTCTGTTTAATAAAAATGCTCTAGTAGCTCAGTTGGTCAGAGCGCCGCTCTTATAAGGCGGAGGTCGCGGGTTCAAGCCCCGCCTGGAGTAGTTAAAAAACGAGTGCAGGGAAACCCTTTTACTCGTTGTCCTCATCCTCCGGCTTCTTAGGTACCCAACGTGCGCGGCCGTCCCTTACAGCCTCAACCACAAGGCCAGAGTTGCAGTTCGGTGTCGCGCATAGCATGACTTGCAAGTTTCCGTGCTCGTCGCGCCGCGTGATCGCGGGAATCGTCCCGTCATCATCCCGGGGAGGGGGCATAGCCCAAACTCCAGAGGGGGACGGTCCCAGTGATGGGTAAGGTCCGAAAGATGAGACAGAGCGTGCGACAGGCGGGCGTCCACCCGCTGCTGCCGCAGCTCCGTCGCCACCATCGTCATCCCCCGGAATGCTCCGAGGCTTGCCGAATACGGTGGGTGCGGGCAGTGCGCCCGCGGGGATGTGGCCCAGCAGCCTGCGGATTCGCTCCCGCAGGTCGCCGACCACGTCGTCCAGCTCGTGCGCGTCGCGGCGCCAACTCTCCATCTGGTGATAGAGGTCGGTGTTCTCCGCACGGAGGCGTTCGATCTCAGCCTTGAGTGCCTCGATGTCGCTGGAAGTGCTCGCCATGGTGTCTGACCCAGAGAGAGCGATGTGAACTCTATTTGTCTGATAAAAAACTTTCCGTTTTTACTTCGGGTTCTTAAGTGCCTCGAGCTCCATGTAGAGCCGCATGTTCTCCTGCCTCAGCAGCTGGTTCGCGCCATACAGCTCCTCATAGCCGCGACGGTACCATTCGGTGTCCATGCAGGAACGCTGGAGCCGCCACCGCAACTCGCTTACTTCCTGTTCGATGCTGCTCGCGAAGTTCCGCCACCACGTCGAGGTCCTTTTTTCTTCTTTGACCTCCTTGATGAGCTGATCGCGATCCTCCACCAGGTCCCCGACCTCTTCGAGGAAGTTGGCGCGAGCACCGATGTTCTCCGAGCTGCGAATGCCCTCGAAGAAGTCGGCGTAGTACCGGTAGTTCTTCTTGATGACCGTCATCGTCGACAGTTCTGTAGGTGTTCGGCGGCTCCTCTGTACGATACTATTTTGTTATTAAAAACTTTCCATTTTATCCACAAAATCCAGACCAGCTTGTTCCACACGTTCGGGCTAAATTACACTTTGCAGTATAGGAATCAAGTGTTGAGGCGGAAGGATCAAATGGTAAACAGGATGTTTGATAAGCAGCTTCACACATTTTGGATGCCGGATTATAATTCCAGCGATCAGGGCACTGCGACATCGTAGAGGGGTTTGGGACTACAACCATTTGAGGATTAATCAAAAACTTGTAAACCACAAGAAAAATTATCGTAAAAACTGCAGTCAGAGCGGCAGTAGTCATATACTCCATTCTTTCTTCTTTACAAGGAAAGAGAATGGACATAGCCCGCCATGTTTTCAATACATACTTTACAGATGTAAAGAATGTTCTTGTTCGCCATCACCTAGATTCATATGCTGATCTTTTGAAGACCAAGATTCCAAACTTTATTAAGGGAACACCAATTTATCTAGATTTAGGCGACAACCGAACAATTCAGGTATTCATAAAAGATTTGAAATATGTCCCCTCTGTAGATTCGGACGGAAACGCGGTTCTTCCTCATGCATGTCGTCTTGAAAACAAAACCTACAGTTTGGCAATCAAGGCAACCTTTGAAATTGAATATACTGTCGGAGGAGAAAAGTTATCAGAAACGTTCAACAATGTTCTTGTCGCTGAAATTCCTCTTATGATTAAAAGTCCGCTGTGTTATTTATCGAACATGACATCCGAACAGCTTTATGAAGCTGGAGAATGCAAATTCGAGCTGGGTGGGTATTTTGTTATAACTGGTCAGGAGCGTGTGCTTCTCAGTCAGGAGCGCCTTGGAGACAATAT
>JBFYLN010000110.1:0-3958 GCA_041305425.1 Microcaldota archaeon
AGTGCTTGCCGGCTACATGCTCTTATTAAAAGGAAAAAAACTTCTTGAATCATACAAGAACCGGATCATCAATATCCATCCTGCGCTCCTTCCATCATTTCCAGGAGTTGATGCGCAAAGGCAGGCATTTGATTATGGCGCAAAAGTGAGCGGAATAACAATACATTTTGTTGATGAGACGTTGGATGCAGGGCCGATCATTTATCAGGAAGCGGTTGACATTTCGAATTGTTTGGATGCAAAAGAAGTTGCAAAGAAATTACTTGAAACCGAACACATCGCATACCCCAGGATCATTGATACATTTTCAAAAGGAAAATATATTGTAGAAGGAAGAAAGGCCAGATACGTAAAAAACGATTCGAGGTAAACAGTATGCTCAGTTTCGTGATTCCAACCTATAATGAGGAAAAAAACATCTCCCCTCTTCTTGATGCCCTAAACTCACAAATTGGAGAAGGAGACGAAATAATCATCGTTGACAGTTTCTCCAAAGATAATACTGTCCAGATCGCAACTAGCAAAGGGGCGAAAATAGTATTCCAGCAGAAAATGGGGATAGGTGCAGCAAAAACAGAAGGAGCGAAAAACGCAAAGAACGATCTCATTGTGATGCTTGATGCGGACGGGATACCGAACGGAGAATTCACAAAAAGGATAAAGGATCATTTCGCAAAGCGGACAGATTTAATTGCTCTCTGCGGCCTGGATTTGTATGCATCTGATTCAGTTATTTGGAAAACCATATACAATATATTTTCAGTGAAAGTTTTCTGGATCGGGAAGATATTCCATTTTCTTTGCGGCAAGTACTGGCTTGCGGCAAACAACTGCGTGATAAGGAAGGAGGTCTTTTTCTCAGTTGGAGGTTATCGCTCGGTCGTGTGCGAAGACAATGATTTGATGAAACGGCTTCCTGCTTCAAGAAAAGTTTATTATGATTCAAAACTTGTTGTCACGCTTTCAGATCGGCGCTTTTTGGAAAGCGGTTTTTTCAGGACAATCATTCTCTGGATAATGGCAGATATCAAGGTGTGGTTGGGAAAAGGCGATGACGCGAAAGCGTATCGTAAGTAGGCACTCAGATGTCAAACAATACCTGGATTTCACATTCCTTTCCTTTCTTCTCTACCCTGATCTCATGGTAAGTCACTGCCTTGATTATATTTTCGCAAAATTTCTTTTCCCCAAACACACGAACTGAAAGCGAGATTTTCAATTCATCAAACTTCAAAACCGCCATCCGTTTCGGGACAAATGGAAGTGTTTCGCATTCGGCCAAAATCTCAGAGAGTATCTGGACAACAAGCTGCTCTTTATTCGGTGCGCTAAACTGGAGCTCAAATGAGTCTTTTTCTATTGCGTGCTCTGAACCCATCTGCGTGAACATCGCACTTGCCACATCAGCAAGCGCCAACTCAAATGTGGAATTCTTTCCAAGCACGATTATATCTGACCGGTGTTCCAGGAATTTGTAGCTCATTGCACCACCTTCCATCGTGGCCCGCCTGATTCCTTGTCTTCCAGAACGATTCCGATTGCAAGAAGTTTCGCCCGGATCAGGTCTGATTTTGCAAAATCTTTTTTCTTGCGCAATTCGATCCTTAGGGAAATGAGCGAATCCAACATCGCTTCGCTTGTGCCGATTTGCGCATTGAACTCCTTTGCGAGTTCTGCGATCTGGCTTTCCAATTTCGATAGCCCGCTTTCTTTTTTCTGCTCAACCAATCCAAGAAGGTCGATGATTTTTGCAAGCTCCAGTTCTACTTTTTTAAGTTGCTCGTGATCCACCTCATCTTTTTCAAGTTGCGAATTGGTTACGCGCAGCAGGCTGAAAAGGGATGCGAGCGAGCGCGGCGTATCAAGATCATTTTCAAGCGAGGAATAGAATTCTGAAATTAGTTTATCACTTTCAGAGCGGAAATCCTGGTCTTCCACTGACATCTTGTCAGCATCCACTTCACGGATCAAGCCAATTGAATTGAATATTCGCTCTACCGATTCCCCTGCCGCATCCAGAGCATCTTCATCGTAATCCACAGGGCTGCGGTAATGTGCCTGAAGATAGAACAAGCGCAAGGCGTTTGGGGAAAATCGCGAAAGTGCCTGCTTAAGCGTGATGAAATTCCCGAGCGACTTGGACATTTTCTCGCCTTCGACCGTGAGGAAGCCGACATGCACCCAATGCTTGCAGAAACGCTTACCGTTTGCTGCTTCGGATTGGGCGATCTCATTTTCATGATGCGGAAAGATCAGATCACGAGCTCCACCGTGGATATCGAGTGTGGCGCCCGCATATTTAAGTGCAAGGGCAGAGCATTCGATATGCCAGCCCGGCCGCCCCGTGCCCCAGGGCGAATCAAATTCAAGTATCTCGCCTTTCGTCTTTTTCCAGAGTGCAAAGTCAGTTGGATTCTGTTTTGTCTCATCGACTTCCTTCCTGCTGCCGGATTTTATCTCCTCGAGATTCTGTCCGGATAGATTTCCATAATCCATGAATTTCGAAACATCGAAATATATTCCTGTAGTTGTTTCGTAGGCATGTCCTTTGCTTATCAATTTCGCTATCAGTGCGACGATCTCAGGGATATGTTCGGTCACTTTCGGATAGACATTCGCGCGCAATATCGCAAGTTGGTCAAAAAGCTCGAGTGCCTCATCATGCATTTGAGTGGTCAGTTTTTTAGGGTCAGCGCCAGCCTCCTTACATCGCTTAATGATCTTGTCTTCAACATCCGTGATGTTCTGGATATGGAATACATTAAACCCCTTATAGGCAAGATATCGCTTAAGTAAGTCAAATGCGACATATGCCCTTGCATGACCGATATGTGCGCTATCGTAAGGCGTAAGCCCGCAAACGTACATGGTCACTTTATTCTTGTCAATCGGCAGGAAACTCTCGTTTTTTTTTGTCAATGAATTGTATAATCGCATGTTTTTGTCACCAATATGCATGCATTTAGGGTAAGTAAAATATTTATAAAGGTATTATGTTAGTATATCCTGTTAAAGCAAAGCGCTTCCTCGGGTTGATAAAAAGCTTGCAGGGACGCTGTTAGGAGGTACGATTTAAATGGCTGAAGAAAAAACCGCTGCAGCGAAATCTGCTGGCTCAAGCGACGACAATTTGATCGCCGCATTGTGTTATATAATAGGATTGGTATCGCTTTTCGTTCTCTTTACTGAGAAGAAATCGAACAAGATGCTTGCATTCCATGCATGGCAATCCCTTATTTTGATGGTGATTGTCCTCGTGGTCTGGGTAGTGCTTGGAATGGGCACTGTATTTATCAGTGTAATAACTTCGGGATTAGGTAGCTTGCTAGGTTGCCTGTTTATCCCGCTAGGCCTTGCAGTATTTATAGGATTCCTGTTCCTTGCATACAAGGCTTACCAAGGCGAGAAAGTGCTTGTACCAATCATCGGCGAATTCGCCCAGAAACAGGTAAAGTAAAGAAAATACAGTTTCTCTTTTTTTTATTTTATTCATTCGAATTTACTTAGGTGCTAGTTATGGGTGCAAAACCAGTTTCAAAAGCAGCTTCTAAAAAAGCGGAAGCGATTCAAGAACAACCAGATACTGCTTTTGCAGCGATCTCATACGTGCTTGGATTGTGGATCGCGATCATCATCTATTTGGTCAAGAAAGACAGGTTCACGCGATTCCATGCATTGCAGGCCATAATACTGGATGTCGCGATAATGATCATCGACCTTATTGTATTCGGAGCGATTATCGCTCTTGTATTCGTGTTTGGGATTGTCACCGCGGGGATCGGCTTTATTCCGGGCTTTATGATTTTCTACTTGCTGATGTTCGCAATAGGGATCCTGAATTTGGCAATCCGGCTATTCCTCGGTTACAAAGCATACAAAGGCGAAATGTTCAAGATACCTGTTATCGGGGATTTCGCAGATAAGGAATAGAAAATCCGAAACCGGCAACTGATAAACC
>JBFYLN010000111.1:0-4220 GCA_041305425.1 Microcaldota archaeon
TGAAGAGCGCATACCGATACGGACAAGGTTGGTCGTATTGCTTTCCCACATGGCAGATGCAATGACATTGCATTCTCCTGAAACAATTGCAGCCCTTCCATACGGAAGCCTCAGGTATGAGAATAATGGCAATGAGCTCATGTTTGCAAATCCTCAGGACAACTGGACTTCACAAGTTGAGGTCATGTCACATTTCATGAGGGATATTCTTTGCCCGGCAGCAGACATATTCGGTATGTCTTATGTTTACAGGCGGATCCGGGACCTTGCAGCGCAGCACTTATACCCTACACTATATTCCGAAGTGAGATCGGAAATATCAAAAAGGGAAAAAGACATTTTGTGTACGAGCCTGCTAGTTGAGCAGGTTTTAAAAGATGTGGCATCAGGTTGCGAAAGGGCGGATGCAAGGATGCAAGTGCTCAGGCGCAACCAGGATGCTTCACGAAAAACAGATTACAATGATGAGGAGCGCAAAAGCGATGGCAGCATAACGGACAAGATCGCGAAGAACCGCGCCAAAGGCGAAGGGATCGAGGTTAGGGATATCCATGATATTGTCGCGAGAATGGTAATAACGGAAAATGAATCTGACCTTTATTCGTGTGTAAATAAAACATGCAAATCCATCGTGACTATCCTCGCATCACAAGGGATAAAAGCGGTTGTTCTTCCGGTCGGCAAAAAAGCGCCAAAAGAATCCGAATGGCCAAGTGGTGTCGATGCGGTTATCGAATCAACAGATTATATCGAGTACCCGAAACAGCCGACGAATTACCAGAGCTTCCATATGGACATACTTGTTCGAAAAGGGCTACCCTTGGTGAATTTCGAGCTGATCCTTCGGACAGAGGCGATGCACAAGGAATGCGATGAAGGCGGGGCTGCCCACCACATCTACAAGAAAGGCGGGCTCAAGAACGGGCTCTTACTCTCATTCAAGGGGTTGCTTCATAACCTGCAGGAAAATGGCGGGATCATCCTGGAATAGGCTGATTCCATTTCTTTTCTTCTCTCCCCTTATTCTTTATTTTCTTTGTTCAGTTGCACAACATACTTCTTCTCGACAAACACATACCTGCTTATGCCAAGGTATGCATCAACCGTATTCAGCACATTCGTGAATACAACATAGCTCGCAGCGATTCCGGCAGCGAACAACCCGCGTTCGATTATGACAATCGGGATAAGGCCGAGCCATAATGCTGGAACTGTTGGTATGGTGTAAAGGAAAAGCACGCTTCCGACTGCATGTGCGGTGAATGTCGTGCCTAACGAACGGAGGAGCAATCGGTCGGGAAGGAATTTTGCCGCAATCGGGATCAGCCAATAAAGCGCATAAAACCAAGCTTGCTGTCCAATTGGATGAAGCCAGAATGCGAGCATGCAGATCGCTGGGATCGCGATTGTTAGCTTATCTTCCAATCTACGAGCACCATTCTTTGCAAAATAATATGCAGCGAACATCATAGGGGTGAGTTTAAGCACGTCGATAAAAGATAGCGATGCTCCATTTATGAGCGCGTTTCCAAGTTTCGCAAGGCCCACGACTGCAAGGCCCCCTAGACCCAAGAATCCTCCTGCCATGGGCCCGAAGAACTCGAACAATGTAAACGCTTTTCCATTCGCTCCTTGTATTGAGAACATGCTGATATTCAAGCTTACATATGCCAATAAGGCAAAAATCGCCAGAACTACAAATCCACGTTTTGAAATTATTCCTTCCATAACACCCGACCTGCTTAATTTAGGAAAGTATGTGGATATGTTTATTAAGCTTATCTTCTATCAGTTGAGTGATCTGTATGTGGCAATTTATCTCAGTCGTATTAATCGCGATTCTCCTCTTCTATGGGATATTGATTTCTGAAATCCCAGGCATGTGGAAATTCTTTCTCGGTGTCGGTGAGATGATCATCGTAGGCCAGATCTTTATCCAAAAATTCAATATGAGCGGAGAGATGGGAATGGTCCTGTTGCGTTCAAAACTAGGCCTGAAGGCGATAAATGACTTTGCAAAAGACGAAGGAATGTGGAAATTCTTTGCTGATGTCGGATCCACGATGGCATACGGGCTCATGAGCTTTTACCTTATGCGGAAAAACGTTTCGCTTAAATCGATTGTTTGCGGAATCGTGATGCTCCTTGTATTATCTTATATTGTTGCACCAGAAGTCGCGCCTTTCTTATCAAATGTTCTGAAGATCGGGACAATCGAAAAGGCAAAAGAGAGCCTTCCGGCTGCAACCAGTGGGCCATGGATGCTCATATTCGGGTTTATCTTCCTTATGGCAGGCGGGTTCTTTTTCCTACTGCTCTTTAGCATACTTTTATACGGTGTTATCGTGCTGAGCGCTTTTTTCAGCACATTGCTCTCTGGAACAAGTGCGATCTCCAATATTTCTCCAGGAGGGACGCTTTTATTGCCTGGAATCAATCTACCGTTTTTCGAAGGCATTGCTGCTCTGGTCATCATAATGGCAGTGCATGAAGGCGCACACGCTATCCTATCGAGGATCGCCAAAGTCCCGGTGCTTTCATCTGGCATTGTTCTTTTTGGGATCTTGCCGATCGGCGCGTTCGTGGAGCCTGATGAGAAAAAGCTTGCCAAGACGGATCGGGTCGCGCAGACACGGGTTCTGGTCGCCGGGTCGACAGCAAACCTTTTCGCATCAATATTATTCTTCTTGCTATTCGTGCTGTTTTCGATCCTCATATCCAAGACGGGCTGGGACTCGATTCCAATCCTTTCATCTGTGCTTTACTTTATCTACCTCGTGCTCGGAATGGCATTCGCTTTGAATTTCGTTGTGGGTTCAGTGAACCTGCTTCCCTTGCCGTTCTTTGACGGGTACAAGATATTGGAGATAAACGTTGAGAACAAGATGATTGTGAAAGGATTGATGATATTGACGCTTATCGCTTTCCTCGTGAACTTCTTGCCCTGGTTCTTTGCAAAATGAGCGGCAATTTTCTTTTTTGGGTTTCCTCTTTTTTGCTTTTCTCTTTCCTCTTATTTACTTGTGTTTCGATTCCTTTTATTTCGCTCTTCCTCAGCTGAATCGAGTTAGGTTTGTTTTCCAGATGCGATTTTTTCGGCTCTTTTTTCTTTCTAATTTCTTTCGCTTTCTGAGGTCCGTTGAATGTTTTTTTGTCCGCAGGTTTTCGATCCGGTGATTTTGGAACCAACAAACTGTTGGCTTTGGTTGTCATCATGTCGCGTTTTTTCGTTTTCCGGCTCCTGACAATTTCTAATCTTTCTTTAGCCTTCTTTATCGTCGGACCCAATGATTTGTTTGGCTGCTTTTGTTTCTTCTCTTTCTTCTTCTTGGCCAGGCGAAGCTCTTTCTTTATATCACTGGATATCTTTATTTTCGGTTTCCGTTTCTTTTTGCTTTCTGCTTCTGGCATTTTTTTCAATTCATTAGATTTCATCTGCTGCCTATCCTTTCCCTTATATCGACCGATACCTTGAACCCGTTCTGATAAAGGGATGAAGCTGCCGATTCCAGGTATCGTTTCATGATCCGGGATAATTTTTTTCCCTTCCATTCCGATATGTTTACTCAGGGTTTCTTTAGTGGAAAATGGGAAACCATCGAATGTCTGAGCATTTTTTGGAACTGGCTTTATTTTTGTTTCCTTTGTTTTGAATTGCCAGAACATCGTATCCATACCATTAATTGTATCGCCAAGCACGCTTTGATTTTTTTCTCCATTCTTTGTTTTGCCTGGCCAATAATCAAAGCCAGAGCCATCCGAACCTGCTTTTCCTGGATGCAGAATAAATGAGCTATACATGATCGGGAACGTTCTGTCCTCCTCTGATTTTGACGTTGAGAATAAAAAGATCCACTCCCATGGCCTTTCCATTGATTCTGGTTTAGGCATCTGTGAGCAGGATGCAAAATGATCTATCAGGGTTTTCTCTGGTATGAATTTGAATGCTTGTGAATCGAATGCAAGTGATTTACCGATGCTGGAATTCGCCGCAGCTACTCCAATCTCTTCGCCGCTTTTTCCATCAAGAAGAGTATAACCATCTACTGGCGCAAAGCTTTCCTTTCTGCTATCAGAATGCGCGCCTCCGGCTCTTTTCAGGCGTTCAATCATTATCCGGTCGCCTTCTTGAAGCGCTTTTGCCCCTTGCCTGAACTCCTCAAAAGTCCTTGGGTCAATATTGGTTGTGACGACATCTGCGCGGACCAATCTGCCTGTGC
>JBFYLN010000112.1:0-2727 GCA_041305425.1 Microcaldota archaeon
CCGTGCAAAGTTCTCCGAATCGCACGAGATGCTCGACCCTGCACTCACTGGAATAAAAGTCCTTTGCGAAGTTGATGTTTGATCCTTCGCTTCAAACAACAACTTTTTCTCCCGGAACCCTTGGGAACATGCAGACATCCCGGATATGTTTCTTTCCGCATAGATAACGGACAAGCCGCTCCACTCCGAATCCCCCGCCTGCAGTAGGCTTCAACAAACCGGATTTCGCGATTTCCAGGTACGTGCTATATGGTTTCGGATCGGTTTTTCTTTCTCCCATCTTGCGTACTATGATGTCGTATTCTGTTTCCCGTTCAGCGCCAGATAGCGCTTCTCCGAACCCTTCAGGGTAAACAAGGTCATAGTTCACATGCTTTCCCGTTGCCGGATCTTCCTTATCGTAAAATTCGCGATAGTGGTCCATGACCCAGAATGGCTGAGTAACCTTCTCAGACATGACGCGCTCCCATTCGCTTCCGTGTTCCCTTTCAAGTTCGACTCGGTCGAACATCTTGAATGGCGTTGATAATTCTGATTCTTTTCTCCCAAGGCGCTTAAGAGAATCCGCGCATTCGGATTTTGTGAATGATATAACATGCGAATACAATTTTTCCATGAATGCCATGAATTCGATGTGGCTCGCTCCTGCAAGCTCGATATCAACCTGGCTGAATTCTATCAGATGCCGTCCCGTCTTTCCGCGCGCGCCATGCTCAAGCCTGATGTTCGGTGAGACGATGTAAATTCCTTTCAAGTCCCCTCTCATCATGGAAAGCTGCTTATGCAATATCATACTCTTTGTGAGCTGGAGCTTCTGCCCTTCGTAATCGAGTGCCCCTTCATACACGCCATGCGCAAGCGGGTCAGTGAATGGCGAGAGCATCACTGGCATAAGTTCGGTAATTCCTTCCTTCCACATGAAATCGCGCAATGATTTCAATACTGCGCTCTGCACATGCAGGATATCCTTCATTTCCGGTTTTGTTATATGGCCTATTGTGTCTTTCAAATTAATCACCTGTATTGGTAACTAGGAGCCGATATATAAACATTGTCCTGAAAAATAAGAATAGATGCTCCACTATTACGAATATTTATATAGTTTTCGGAACAATTGTTCCACCATGCAAGATGATATTGACGAAAAGGACCAGTTGATCATTGAAACGCTTAAGAAACACGGGGATTATACCGTGCGGCAGATTGCCAAAAAGACATTGCTCGCTCCGACGACCATACACAGCCGGCTGAAAAAATTGAAATCGCTCGGGGTTATTCGGGGCTACACGATCGATGTGGATGAAAAAAAACTTGGAAAAAGACTCGGGGCATATATCCTGATTTCTGCTGACCTTAAGATGCTCAAAGAAAAGCACAAGTCGCAGTATGACCTTGCTTTGGAGATAAAGAAGCTTCCGGGCGTGGAGAAAATCGATATTGTGGCTGGAGTTACGGACCTGATCGCTTTTGTGAGGCTGCGGGATATCGAAGACCTCGACAAGCTCCTATTGAGCAAGCTCCAGATGTTGGAAGGGGTTTCAAAGACGCAGACGATGATTATTATGGCGTAGAGAAAACAGGTTGATTTAGTAAAAATTTGAATGACCTGTAGGTATATATAACAAACTAGAATAACATAACATAATCAAGGTAGAGAAAATGGCAAAACCGATTCAGCCGACACCGATCCTTTCCGGTAAGGATGCGATAAGATTCTTGGAGAATATGTATAAGGAACAGACTAATCCATACCAAAACAAACATTTAGATAGAATGAATTAATTCGGAGTTACACCAAAGTTGTTTTGGTATTCGAAACCAATGCATATGATTTACAGAATTTGTTGGTTTCGTACAAATCCAAGAAGAATTGCATTTCTTAGAGAAGCAAGAGAGGATTTCAAGAAATTTACGATAGTGTACTAATTCTTTGCGTAATAAAAATTAGAAAAAATAAAAAAATCAACAAACCGCCCAAGGCGGGCCTTCTTTGATGGAGATGCCAGAAGCAAATAGAGTGGGAAGGTCAGGGCCAGAAGGTCTCGCATCTAATCTGTCGGACGGTTCGGTTTCAGGTCTTCTTGTTTTTGAATCACCTCTCTCCCCAGTCAGGGAGTCAATCACTTTCTGCTGCTCAAGGACGATTGCAAGAAGCATGCTTTCAAGCAAGCCTTGCTCTGATCTTGCACATGCAGAAGCGTGATTTTTAGCATAGCCAAGCAGCTTGTCGAACACTTCCTTATCGCATGCTGCCAGCTCTTTCCTGTATCGGACAAGCGAGCCCATCTCCTTATCCAATCCATTCCTTATATTTTTCTTTTCTTCCATTTTTTTCACCTTGAGTAAATATAACGGAAGCCCATTCGAGCTCCCAATATTTTTTCTTTCAGGCAAATGCGCCCAAATATGTCGACTAGAATACACTGCTTCTTGGCGCCTTTATAAACGATTCGCAGGACACCACATTTCCGCGGTGATTTCACTTCCGCGGTATGTTTACGACGAAAAAATAGCAAAATTTTGATAAGAAAACCGCGGAAATGGGGACTTCCGCGGCAATTATAAAAATCCGAATCGGCTTACGCTAGACAAGAAAATATTAATGAAAAATATAAAAAAAACAAAAATAGAACCGTTAGTTTTTCCAATTCAAATCGAATGGAAGTTTCCTTCCTTGTCCCGCGTGAATTTATGGGTCGGGTTTGACGGGCAAATAAATGCGCCTTC
>JBFYLN010000113.1:0-2855 GCA_041305425.1 Microcaldota archaeon
CTCGCAATCGAAATCGCAGGCTCGCGGCTACGGGTATTTGATTTGATCTATTACTTGGATAACCGAAATCTCCATAACGAAGTGCAAAAGAAAATGCATTCTGTTCTTTTTGATTGTCTTGGCGGATTGAAAGAAGAAGGCTACGTATCTGACCTTTTCCATTTCATGGAAAGCAGGCGCATGCCAAGATACATTAAGGAGAAATGCAAGGAAGTCCTTCCGCAAACGTTCGATATCGCAAAATCAAAAGGGTATTACAATAAAATGGACGAACTTATCGGTAGTTCATGGGTACCAATACCAACCCAGATTCAGGCTTTTGAATTCGTCGAGCATCGGCTAAAGGATTATGAATTGCCGCTCTTGCTTAAGCAAAAGAAGCTCAATGAATCTGTGCAATTCCGGATTGCGCAGGCTATGGAAAAACGTGACATGACAGAACAGATCTCTTCATCTCTCCGGGCAAGAAAGCTGATCGCAGAACGCAGGCAAGGTGGTGAAATCCTTTCGCTCAAAGATTTCAGGAGACGAAGGGCTGCGAGAGAAAACACCTGGGAAGCAAAAATGCAAAATCCCCCTATTCCTGTCCAGAGATTGAGGCGAAGGCAAACATATTGAAGATTTGCCAACCTTTATTAATTTCACACGCAAAGTCATCCCATGCGTAATATCCTGCTTCTGTGGATTGCCATGCTTTGCCTCTCAGCGTTGATGCTTTACGCGCCGCAGGAAAAGCCGGACCTGCGCATAGGCGTACTAAAGACAGTAGACACCGTGCATCCGTTCATTGCTGAACAACAAGGTTTCTACAAGGCAGAAGGGCTTAGCGTTAAGATCTACTCATTCGGAACTTCCCCTGCGCTTGCCGAAGCGTTCGCTGCAGGCGAAATAGATATCGCGTATATGAGTTTCGCCCCGAGTGCGACATGGATAAGCAAAGGAGTCGACATGAGAATCATTTCCGGAGCGAGCCGGGGCGGGGATATTGTTTGTGTGAGGAATGCGAATATCAATTCAAGCCAAACAATCGCGGTATCGAAAAAAGGAACCATGACCGAAAACATCTATCGCGGGTTTGTGGCTGACAAGCTTCCATTCTCTCCGATATATGGAATCGAGTGCGCTGATATGCCAACAGCATTGCTTGTGACAAGGGATGTGGATGCAGTTCTTGTCTGGGAGCCGTTTGCAACCAAGATAGAAGATGCGGGCGGTGCATGTATTTTCGATGCGGGTAAAGAATGGAAAAACGAATATGGCTCCATGTACCAGCGGAACGTGCTTGTCGCGACGAGCCGAATCTATAAAGACGAATCCACGCTTGAAAAAGTCCTGCGGGTGCATAACAAGACAATCGAAATCCTGAATGCCCCTGGCTCAAATCTTTTGGTTGCAAAGGCAATGGGCATCGAGCCGTTGAAAGAGCAAAGGTCAGAATACAATTCTTCATTAGATTGGAAAAGCATGCAAAAAGTCATGGAGATCGCGTACTCTAGCGGTTATTTAAAGAAGGTTCTAACTTATGAGGAACTTATTTACGAGGGATAATGTGGCATTGAGAAGGTATCAGAAAATCATGATCTGGATTGTTTCTTTTGTGACAGTGATTGCCATATGGCAGATTCTTTCAATTACGGGTATCGTGAATTCTCTTTTGCTTCCCCCTCCAGCCAAGATCGCAGAAACTTTCGCACGATTGCTTTCAAGCGGGAAGATGTTTTATGATATCGGGATAAGCACGGCAAGGATAATTTTCGGCTTCAGTGTCGCATTCTTTTTTGCTGTTCCTCTAGGATTAGTTGCAGGAAGCAGTGAATATGTTCGGAATTATTTGAAACCATGGGTGCAATTAATGCAGCCAATACCTGGGATCGCGTGGGTTCCTTTCGCTTTCCTGTTGTTCGGGCTGAGCAACAACGCGGCAATCTTTGTTATCGCTGTTGCCGCGTTCTTTCCGATCTTCATCAATATCATGAACGCTGTGCAACGCTTTGACCGGGATCTGATAAATGTCGCAAGAACGTTAGGTGCGAGCAATTTCCAGGTCCTGAGCATGATTTTGCTTCCGGGCATTGTCCCTGATATGATAACCGGATCTCGGGTCGGCATGGGATTTGCATGGCGTGCGGTCGTAGCAGCAGAGATGATCGGGCTCACTCAAGGTGTCGGTTCGCTGCTCATCGAAGCGAAAAACACTGCGCAAACCGACGTGGTTATCGTAAGCATGGCAACGCTCGGAGTTTTAATGGTCATTTTCGAGAAAGTTATTTTCGAGAGTTTAGAGCGCAGGATAGATCGATGGAAAGGAGCTCAGGCTGAATAATCATATTGTTTGGTGAATGCAATGGCAGGAAAAAAAACAATCATGTCAATAAAAGACCTTACGCTTACCCGCCCGATCGCCGGGAAAGTTCTCGAGCGTTTGTCCTTTGATGTTTATGAAGGGGAGTTCCTTTCGATTATCGGCTCATCTGGTGCAGGTAAAACCACGTTGCTTCAGGCAATGGCCGGATTGATCGAACCCGAATCAGGAAAAATCATTTTCAAAGGAAACGAAGTCATCAATCCGCGGGTCGAGCTCGGGCTCGTTTATCAGAACTATGCGCTTTTTCCATGGCGTACGGCAATCGAGAATGTGGAATTCGGGCTCGAGATCCGGAACCTTCCGCGGGAGAAAAGAAGGCAGATGGCAAAGGAGGCGCTTGATCTGCTCGGGTTGCTCGAAGACAAGGACAAATATCCTATCGAGCTTTCGGGGGGAATGCAGCAGCGGGTTGCGATCGCACGGGAGATTGTGAATAATCCGAAAGTGCTTATGCTGGATGAAGGGTTTTCTGCATTGGATGTGCAGACGA
>JBFYLN010000114.1:0-3763 GCA_041305425.1 Microcaldota archaeon
CATAACAAATGGGGAGAGGGGACAGATCGAAATGCAAGGTATAAAAATAAAGATAATTCCATTGGTGGATTGGCTGATGCAATAATCATCATTTCAGCACTTTCCCCGTCTCCATATACCAGAGATAAAGGTCCAGTTCAGCAAGCGAGAGGTTTGTTTTTTGAGCAAGTTTGCGAAGAACTGATTCGATTTCGAGATATCGCTTTTTCTGGATGGATTTGGAGTTTGGCTTTTCGATCATGCCATGCTTAACCAAAATGTCGATAATATGGAAATCGATTATCGCGAGATCCGTAATCCCGATATTCCGCAAAAAGTGGCTTGCTTCTTTGTAACCTAAGCCGTGGACATTTTCTGCCAACCACTCCCGAAAAGCGAACGGATCGCAAGTCTTGAGCTTGCTATCAATAACTCCAGCGTGTTCTCTTGCCATGTATATGAATTTCGCTCGCATATTCGGAAAGCGATGCCCGAGCGAGCGGAGTTCGGATGCGAGTTCCTTTTCGCTTAATTTGTGGAATCTTGAGCCAAGGGCTTTTTGGATACGGATCCCGCCTTCAGCGGTATAGTTTGCGGTAAGGATGCAGAAACATAATTCGCTGAAAATATTGGAATTGGATTTGGCGGCATCCTGGAACTCCTGCAAGCGCTCCTTAATAGTTTTGCTTATCGCGTTTCTCTTAAGCCGCTGTATCTGCAAAACAAGCTCGTTTTCCATCAATCTCTTTTCCTCTTTCCAAGTTCATGGTCCACCATGAATATCCCATTCGTATTGTCCTTGATGAGTTTCAGCTTTGCAAGTATTTCACTTGCATTTGCCTCTTCCTCGACCTGCTCATCAATAAACCATTTGAGGAATGATTCAGTTGCATAATCCTCTTGGGCCCTGGACAATGAAACAAGGCTGTGGATAAGTCCTGTAACTTTCTGCTCGTGGGCATATGAATCTTCGAATACTGCAAGCGGGGAGTTCCATTTCTGGGGCGGAGCTGACAAAGCATCCAGCTTCACTTCCCCTCCGCGCTCAATAATGAACTTGTAGAACTTCATCCCATGCGACCATTCTTCCTTTGCCTGCACATGCATCCAGTTCGCAAACCCCTTAAGGTTCTGCGATTCAAAAAATGCGGACATCGCCTGATAGAGATATGCTGAATAAAATTCAGCATTCATCTGGCTATTCAATGCATCTGCCATCTTTTCTTTTATCATAGACATATATTCACCTCAGAGTTTTCCGACTAATTTTGTGCTTGGTTTTATCGTATCTTTTCCCGGGCTCCAGCTTGCAGGGCAAACAAGCCCTTTATTCTTTGATACGAAAACCGCTGCCTGGAGTTTCCTAAGAATTTCAGGAGCGCTTCTTCCAATCGAATTATCATGAAGTTCCATTGATTTCACTGTGCCTTCAGGGCTGATTATGAATGTCGCTCGAGTGGACATTCCATCTTTTTCGATATCTGTGCCAAATGCCATGCATATCTTGTGAGTCGGGTCAGCACCCATCAGGTAATTAACTTTCTTCACTAATGGGGAGGTCTCATGCCATGCTTTATGAACGAACGCGGAATCAGTACTCATGCTGATGATCTCTGCATTCTGCTTTTTGAACTCCGCATTCAAGCCTGCCAGTTCTGCAAGCTCTGTCGGGCAGATGAACGTGAAATCTGCTGGGTAAAATGCCAAAACCAGCCATTTGCCTTTAAAGTCAGAGAACTTGACTTTCTTTATCTCATCATCCTGGAAAACATCGAATTCCAGATCT
The DNA here is from genome assembly GCA_041305425.1 of Microcaldota archaeon. Classification (GTDB taxonomy): domain Archaea; phylum Micrarchaeota; class Micrarchaeia; order Anstonellales; family Bilamarchaeaceae; genus CAILMQ01. Next base: position 1,766 of record JBFYLN010000114.1, read on the forward strand.
GGTATCAAATCCCCTATTTTCATTCAAATCACCAATATAAAGATAGTTTCCTGACTACAATATAATTATTATGTTTGTGATTCAAAAATGAATTTGATTCGTTAGATGAAAGTCGCAAACTAGCTACTCTTCAATGTGTGCATCTTTCAAAGGCCCTTTTGAATATAACAACCCTAGCGTTAATACCGTTCCAACAAGAACTTCTATCCACATGCCTAATCCAATAAGAATTCCGACTGCTGCTGTTACCCATATTGCAGCTGCTGTAGTTAACCCAGTGGGCTTCCCCATTCCCTGGCGCCATATGACTCCTAAGCCCAGGAACCCGATCCCAGTCACAATCTGTGCAATTACCCGTGTAGGATCTGCATAAGGTTGGTTGAAGTTTATTGAAACGAGCGTGAAGATCGTACATCCAAGGCAAAATAAGGCAAATGTTCGCATGCCCGCAGGTTTGTGTTTTCGTGAAAATCCAATAGACAAACCTATGAAAACCGCGGTTACCAGCTTTATCACTGCATCTAGGTCTTCAATCATAAATGAATATTTTGTGACTTGATTTATTAATCTTTCCTTAAACGATCGGGTTGATGTCTTTTGAAAAACTTATAAACTATTCGAATCTAGGTTGAGCCATGGAGAATCCTTTTCTTTCTGCGATAGAGAACATCGAACGCCATGCGAAAATAATTTACGAGAGCGATCTCGATCGGCTTCGCAAGATGGCAAAATCCGATGAGCAGACAACCGAATACGGAAGCGCGAATTACATTTCAACAACAAGAAACCGGAGCGCGAAATTCACGGAAATCGTATTCGAGCCGAAAAAAGAACACACCGAAACGCTCGGGAAAGTTGTGGAGTACCTAAAAGGAAAGAAACTCATTTCGATTGATAGAATCATGTGTTTGCGAAAAGGGTATCAGACGAATATTCGATTGTCTGTGACTGAAAAGTTCGTTCGATTGGCGTTTATGTGGGGAACGATGCTTTTTGAGACCGGATCAAAGGTTACTTCTCCTAATTTCACAATCATTGATATTCCCGAATGGCCAGAAAAGAAGATTCTGGTTGACCCGAAAAACAATATCACATTCATCCTCGGCTCGGATTATTGCGGCGAGATAAAGAAAGCTGGACTTAGGATGATGATGTATCATCATAAAGTGAAAAATGGTGGGATAGGATTGCATGCAGGGTCCAAGATAATCCGTGTGAGAAAGCATGATGGGAAGCTGGTTGATAAAGGAGTTCTTCTTTTCGGGTTGAGCGCTACTGGAAAGACAACCCTTACCTGCCATCATCATTGGGTTGATTTTGAGGAAGGTGAAGGAGTCGTTATACGGCAGGATGATGTTGTCCTTTTGAATATGGACAGCTCGGCAATCGGTACTGAAGATAATTTTTATATCAAAACCGATGCGCTCGAGCCGAAATCCCAACCGCTTCTTTACAAAGGAGCGATATCAAAAAATGCGATTCTCGAAAACGTAAAAGTAAATAAAAATGGTGTGGTTGATTTCTTTGACTCTTCACTAACATCCAATGGACGAGGTGTGGTTATTCGCCGCGAGCTCGATTTTACTGATGATTCGATCGATCTCGAGCGGGTCGATATGATTGTTTTTATAACTCGGCGCAAGACGATAGTTCCGCCGATTGCAAAACTAACACCTGCACTAGCTGCTGCATTCTTCATGCTAGGTGAGTCAGTGGAATCGTCAGCAGGTGATCCGACACAGGCAGGAAAACCGATCAAAGTTGTTGGAACAAATCCGTTCCTTATCGGACCGCCTGAAGAAGAAGGGAACCGGTTCCTTGAAATCCTGAAGGCGAATCCACATATCGAATGTTATCTGCTTGATACAGGGTATTTTGGAGCGCATCCTGGATCCGACGAAGGGAGAAAGATCACTGTGTATGACTCCTCTAGATTGCTTGCTGATGCAGCGCGTGGAACGATCAACTGGAAAAAAGATCCTGATTGGGGTTATGATG
>JBFYLN010000115.1:0-2877 GCA_041305425.1 Microcaldota archaeon
TGGATAAAGAACGGACAGTTATGAAAAGATATCCATCGCCTTTCGAAAAAAAGAATCTGTTGAATGTTATTGCAAAGGATTATACGACAAAATATTCGCACCGCACAGCGGAGAATTACAGACTGATGGCAGAGAAAATCGATCAGATTGTCGAGCATACGCCCGGAGGGAGCGCGATATTTTTCCCATCATATTCAGTCCAGAAATCTGTTCTTCCATTCATCAAATCGGATAACTTATTGATACAGCATGAGAATGCTGGCCCATCTGAAATCTCCGACCTGATTAGAAAGTTTAAGAATGGCGGAGTGCTAGTCGGACCGCAAGGTGGATCTCTTGCCGAAGGTGTGGATTACAGTGATGGGGAGATCAAGACAGCGGTGATCGTCGGCGTCGCGCTTGAAGAGATGTCTTTGGAAGTAAATGCGATGATCGATTTTTGCGAGGAGAAATTCGGGCGCGGCTGGGAATACGGATACATGTGGCCTGCTGTGATCAAGGCAATGCAGGCAGCAGGGCGTGGGATCCGGAAAGAGAGCGACAGGTGCGCGGTTGTCTATATGGACGAGCGGTTCGGGTGGAAGAATTATAAATCTGTTTTTGATTCGGGGATGGAATTTGTAGTTACGAGCGAGCCGGAGAAGTATGTGTTGGAGTTTTGGAAGGATTGAAAAAACTAACATTATATTTTGTCCTTGAGTATTTGGTTAATTGCTCTTTCAAGTTCCGGGAGCTTGTTTTCCACGACATCCCAAACAATTGTAAGGCTGATTCCCGCATATACACAACCAAATAAGTTTTGCCGATTTCATTTTCTTGGTTTTATCTTAGTTGGTTGTGTATAGATCGATCCAACTTTTTGTTGGATCGGGATATCCATGAACTAATGTGTCCCGCAAACCCGCCATCTTCTTCCATTCGATTTCAGGATGCTTTTTTCTGATTTCAGAAGGAACATGTTTGGCAGCTTCCCCTATGACAAGCAGGTTTCGAATTACCGCATCGGAAACAAGATCGTTTTTCAAGAATGAATGAAAATCCATTCCCTTTGTATATTCGAATACTCTTTTTATTGAATTTAAAATATCCTCTAAATAGACACTAGAATCTTCGGACATAAACCGCCTCTTTCTTGACATAAGAAAATGCAGGCTTCAAAGTGCTTTCAATTACCAGATCCACTTTTCGCCCAAAAAGATCTTCGAGAAAAAACTTAAGCCCCATGTAATTGTCAAATGATTGTTTTTTGAATTCCACGAGGAAATCCAGGTCACTGCCTTTCTTCTGTTCATTCCTAAGAAAAGAGCCGAAAAGCCCGATACGTTTCACTTCAAACTGCTTGATGTCTTTACGATGGAGCTCCATTGTGGAAATTATTTTCTTTGGGGTCAAATTCATAAGTTAATTACACACCCTGAGTTTTAAATAATTATTGTATTTCAGGTGGATTGGAATTTACTGCCAGCGAGCTTGAAAAATACGTGAAGGAATTCTGGAAAGGACAATGAGCGTATTTTATTCCCTTCGGCTCATTCTTTTTGCCATGCTCCTTACCCAGAAATATGCTCCAAAGAAACTCGATGACATGATCGGGAATGACGAGCAGCGCTCACGCATAAGGCAATGGATGCTCAATTGGATTGCTGGGAAAAAGCAAAGGGCGCTACTTGTTTATGGCCCGACCGGAATCGGGAAGACTGCGAGCGCTATTGCTGTCGCCAAAGAGTTTGATTTTGACCTTATCGAAATGAATGCTTCTGAATTGCGGAACAAATCTAGGATTGAAAGAGTTTTACATGGTGCGACAATGGCAGGTTCGCTAACTGGGAACGGGAAATTACTGCTTATTGATGATGTTGATGCGCTAGCTGGAAGAAAAGATTTCGGAGGCGCGGGAGCGATATCGAAAATACTTGCTGAAAGCGCGTGCCCGATAATTGTTACTGCAACAGATGTCTGGGATAAGAGCCTGACCGGTATCCGGACAGAATGCGAAATAGTTGAGATGAAGAAGGTGAGCAAGCCGACAATTCGGAAGCTGCTTGCAAGAGTCGTGGATGCGGAGAAAATTGATGTGAAAACAGAACTACTTGATTTGATCGCAGAGAATTCCGCAGGAGATGTCCGCGCAGCGCTCAATGATTTGCAGGGAATGGGAAGCGGATTCCGCGACAGGGAAAAAGATATTTTTAATCGTGTTCGCTCGATCTTTAAGGCAAAAGATTATGCTGAAGCCAAAGAGGCTGTGAGCGGGGATATTGATTATGATATTCTCAAGCTATGGATAGATGAAAATATCCCTTATGAGTATTTGAAGAAGGAGGATCTTGCACTTGCGTATAATTGGCTTTCTAGGGCGGATATTTTCGATGGGAGGATACGGAAGTCGAATTGGAAATTTCTGAAATATTCGATTGATCTGAGCACGGTTGGGGTCTCGCTTGCGAAGGCGGAGCCGTATCGGAGCTTCACGAAATATTCTTTCCCTTCATATTTGCGCGAGATGTCCCGCTCGGTTGCAAGAAGAGCGATGCTGAAGAATATCGGATTGAAGATAGGGCATAAGGTTCATGCGAATCGAAAAGAGTCGCTAGAATACCTTCCTTTGATCCGAGATCATGGGAAAGTGGATCAGGATGCGGTTGCTAATTATTATGAGTTTGAAGAAGAAGAGCTTGCGTTCATCATGGAAACGAGTCCGGGAAAAGTTAGGAAGAAAGCAGATTGAAGAAGAAAAAATAATTCAGATAAAATCGCTCATCTTCGTCTGGCCTGAGGGGATTTTCGGGCGCTGGATTGCGGGTTGAGGAGAATTGCTTTCTGGTGCAACGATTACCGGTTCTGGAACAACAATACTATTTTTTATTTCTCTCTTAG
>JBFYLN010000116.1:0-2521 GCA_041305425.1 Microcaldota archaeon
TAAATACTTTGACCAATCCACTGCCTTGGTTTCACTGCCATCTTCATTTATCCAATAATGATTCTTTTTCTCCTCACTTGACAACATAATATAACTATAACAATCCTTACACAATCCAACCTTACCTACTCTCACAAAAGCCTTTTTCCCACATTTACATTCCATTTTTATTCTCCTGCGTTAGGGTTGGCTTCGTACACAAACAGCCCACACGTCATAGTAGTTACTTATTTGATTTCTATTGGATAGGTAGGTACCGATAGGTAAGGCGCTGAAGCTTAACAACTTTTCCTGGCGGAAAGTAATATAGTTCCTGTATGCTGGAAGGCGAAAACTCAATCCCCCCTCTGCCTTGATTTTTACTGCGCCCTTCTCAGGTTGTTTCCCAAAAAGACGGTATAGCGAGGGAAGGACTCGATTCGTTCCCCCCGCTATCCCCCTATAGGCTCTTGTTTAAGAATGCAAGGACGCGGTCAAGATGATCCTTTCTTTGCAGGTTGAAGACTGGGACACCGTATGCGTTTGCAATGGATATCGCTGTCCCTGTGCCGCCTGTGGCGATCGATCGTTCTTCGTGTGTGGTCGCTCCGTCGGGTGTCCAGCATACCACGAATTTTGAGTAAGTTGCCAAGTCTGGCCCTAACACTTGAAATGTATTTCGTCCGTGAAGGCGCTTGGCATAGTCTGAGCATTTGTCCCACGCTGCATGGAAATTTGCTGCAATGCTCATGGATTCTTCTGTTGCGTCTTTTGCGAAGAATATTTGGCTTCGTCCATTGACCAATGCTGCTCCCTGTTCGAAAGCTGTGTCCGCTCCTGATGCTCCGCCTGACCTGAGAGTCCAGCCGTCTCTAGCGAGCCGAACCGCCAAGTCTTTCATAATTAGGAATATATCTCTTGGCGTTTTCCGTGAGCCGATGCCTGTGTAATATTTCATGACGTCACCTCCTTTTCACAGACAAACAGCCCACTTATATTATTATTGGTTGACTACCAAAGTGAGCTTTACCTTGTTTTCTTCTCCAAGGGATTCATTGACCATGCGTGAGAGTTCAATGTTGAGGTTTCGGAGTGCCTCTTTGTAAGATTCCCCTGGTTCCAGTGTGGCCGTAACGCCGTAATTGACGTTCCACGACCAAACGAACTTTTTGCCTCCTGGGGCTTGGTTGATAAGCTCAGTTTTCTTTTTTCCTATGAGGGCATTAACCTTTTCAATTTTCACGTTGCACCTCCTGTATAAAAAAACCCATACCTAGCTAATTCTAACTAAGTATGGGTTGGTTTAGCTAATTTCAGAAAGGAATCTCGTCTTCGCTATCTATCACGATCGGCTCTTCTGCGCCCGGCGTGTACCCCGGCTGTTTGTCCGGTCGTCCGCCGCCTGAGCCGTTCGGAGAGCCCAAGAGCTGCATGGTGAGACACACGATCTCCGTGGTGTAGCGCTTAATGCCGTCTTTGTCTTCCCAAGACCGTGTCTGAAGCCTGCCCTCCACGTAGACCGAACGGCCTTTCTTGATGTACTGATGACACACTTCGCCAAGCCTGTCCCATGCGATGATGGTGTGCCATTCGGTGCGCTCCTGCGCGTTGCCCTCCTTGTCTTTCCACTTCTCGTTGGTGGCCAACCGGAAGTTAGCGACTTTGCGTCCCGTGTTCGTTGTTCTCAACTCGGTGTCCGCGCCTGAATTGCCGATGATAATAACTTTGTTGACTGACGCCATCTCTGAATCCTCCTCTATAGGGTTAATCTTATAGAAAAACAGCCCTGATTCAAATCTTTCATGTTGATCATTCCGAAACAAGCTTGACGCTAGTTGCCTGAATTCGGATGCGGTCGCCTTCAACTCTGACCATTCCTTCAACCACAATCGGGTTAAGGTCTGGATTGTGTCCCCTGGGAAATGTGACCACCATGTTATTGCTGATGCCCTCTCCATTGTCGATCCTCTGTGGCCTGAAGGTGAATGTGACTTCTTCGTTGTTGTAACACTCTGGACAGTGGGCGAAAATTTTTGCGGACAAACCCTCTATGTAAAACTCAGATGCCTTGATGTAAGATTTGTAAGCAAAGAATCCAAACGGCTGGATCCATCCGAAACCCCAATTGATGACTTTCATTGTGAAAACAGCTGATTCCATGCCTGTAATGCCACGCTTGACTAGCCTCCATTCTTTGGCGTCTTGCGCGGGCCAAGTCCCAAACATGATTGTTTGAAAGGCTTCTTCATTTATGAAGAGCGAAAATGTAATAATACCCATCATGGATATAATGATTGCCATCATCTGCAAGAACGTCTTGAGCCTTTGCATGTTGACACCTCAACAAAGTTGGTCCTCCGGCAAAAAAAGGGGACCGAAGCCCCGACTGCTCCGATCCCCTCCGTCTCAAGTTAACTTATTGAACGATAGCGTGCGCTGTGTAGCTCACGTTTTCGTTGTAAATCCTCTTTGACGCAATCACTTTCACCGTCTGACCGGCTTTCAGCGCCAATCCCTTGCTGGCCATGTCGCCAAAGAACAT
>JBFYLN010000117.1:0-4375 GCA_041305425.1 Microcaldota archaeon
TATCCGCCTGAACTAGCTGGAAAACTATATCCAAAAGGAATTCCAATTTTTGAAGAGAAAGAGATGGAAAAACTGATCAAAGAGCTTAAAGTTGATGATGTGGTTTTCGCTTATTCTGACGTTCCCCATGAATATGTCATGCATCTAGCAAGCCGCGCGATCGCTGCAGGAGCGAGCTTTTCGCTTCTTGGAACTAAAGACACGATGATAAAAAGCACGAAGAAAATTATATCAGTGTGCGCTGTCCGGACAGGATGCGGGAAGAGCCCGCTTTCAAGGAAGATAAGCGATATCCTGAAAAAGAAAAAAGTCAGATTTGTTCTTGTCCGCCATCCAATGCCGTATGGCGACCTAAAAAAACAGGAAGTGCAGAGATACGCGAGCCTTGAGGATCTGGATAAGAACAAATGTACGATCGAGGAGAGGGAGGATTATGAGCCGCATATAAGGAACGGGGCGATAATCTATGCTGGAGTGGATTATGAGAAGATCCTACGGCAGGCGGAGAAAGAAGCGGATCTGATCATCTGGGATGGAGGGAATAATGATTTCCCGTTCTACAAATCAGACCTGCAGATAGTAGTTGCTGATGCATTGCGGCCAGGACATGAGCTAATGTATCATCCAGGAGAATCCAATTTCAGGATGGCAGATGTCATTGTCGTGAGCAAAGCGAACTCTTCTAAAGCTGGAGCGAAATTAGTTGAAGCTCATGCCAAGGAAGTGAATCCGCATGCGAAAGTGATTTTGACGGACATGGTTTTGACTGAGGAGGAAGGGATCCCTCTCAAAGGAAAGAAAGCGATCGTTGTCGAGGACGGACCGACAGTAACGCATGGCGGAATGGCCATAGGAGCGGGTTATGAGTATGCGGTTTCCAAAGGCGCGAGAATAATCGGGCCATATCCATTTGCTGTTGGGACGATCAAGGCGACATTTGACAAATATCCGCATGTGCGGAAAGTGCTTCCTGCAGTTGGCTATTCGGATAAGCAGATAAAGGATTTGCAGGAGACGATAAACCGCTCAGGAGCGGAAGTTGTTATTTCAGGAACTCCGACGGACATCCGGCGCGTGCTTAAAGCTAATGTTCCGGTTCTCCATATCAGGTATGATATGAAGGATGATGGAAGCATCGAAAAGTTGGTTGGGGAATTTCTGAAGCGGAATAAGCTTTGAAAACGGAAAAATCTGCATTATGGTCAATGGATTGACCGAAATGCATGCATTTGAGTCAGTTGGGTGACTGAAATGCATTGATTTATAAATATTTATACCCATATCTAATTTATGGATGCCAACTTGTTCACAAAGGTCGCACTTGAAAGCGGGAAATTTATTTCATCTGTCGCGGGGATAAAAACAAAAAGGGACATTTACGAAAGGATCAACTCGCCAACAGATTATTTTGTCGGGATAAAGGGGCTAAGAGGAATTGGCAAGACAACAACCATCTTGCAGGTAGCTCAAAAGTACAAAAACCCATTGTATTTTTCCGCTGATGCGATCTATCTTCGAAACGCTACGATATATGACATTGTAAAATACGCGCAGAATGTCGGGCACGATGCGTTTTTTATTGATGAAATACATTATCAAAAAGACTGGACATATTCTTTGAAAACACTTTATGATGAGGGAGTGCGGAATCTTTTTTTCACAGGATCGTCTGCAATAGAACTGACCAAGGGAGCGGATCTTTCAAGGCGGGCGGTGCTTTTCGACCTTCCGCCCGCATCATTTAGCGAGTATCTCCGCATCAAGCAGGGGATTGATCATCCATTGATTTCTCTGGATGAAATAGTTTCTAAACGAAAGGAGTTGCTGCACAAATATTCCGATGCTTATCAATTTTTTACTGAATATTTGAATTATGGCGGTGTCCTTTATGATCGAAAAGAATTTGACCTCAAACTCCAGAATTCAATTAACAAGCTTGTGACTGTGGATCTTGGATATTTAAGGGATATTAATATCAATATTGAGACAAACATCTTCAAGATATTTGAGCTTGTTGCCACAACCCATTCTTTTGAGCTGAATTATACAAAACTAGCTACTTCCCTGGGCGGAATATCGAAAAATACGGTAGAGCGGCTGATTTGCGATCTTGAAAAAACAGGAGGCATACACGTATGCAAGCCATGCAAAACAGGATATGGTTTAGTGAGGAATGAGCCCAAACTTTTGCTTCCAATCCCTTTTACGGCGTTTTTCAGCCGACAGTTGGCAAGCGAACCAGATATAGGACGACTGAGAGAGGAGTTTTTTATTTCACACGTTGATAAACCTTGTTATTTGAAAACTGAACGTGGAGAGAAGACTGCAGATTACAAGATAGACAAACAGGTTTTTGAAATCGGAGGGGTTTCCAAATCCTCAGTTCAGAACCCAGATTATATCGTTGCCGATGGCCTTGACGCATCGGAAAACCGAATTCCCTTGTTTTTGTTTGGTTTCTTGCATTCTGGTCAGTAAGTTGACCGTAATGTATGCATTTGAGTCAGTTGAGTGACTAAGATGCAATAATTTACTTATTCTCCCCTTTATACCTCCCCGCGTACAATTCTTTCGCCGTATCCGCCAATCTGAAGAAAACCATCTGCCCGATTTTGGCGTTGCGCTTCAAAATAAGTCCGTGTTCGTTCCTAACAATAAGAAGCGCCTCGCTCCTTCCTTCATAACCCGGATCCCAGACTGCGCACTCCAGGCTTGCACCGCATCGCAAAAGAGAAGAGCGCGGAAGGCAAAGCGCTGCAGCGTCTGATGGAATTTTCACATATTCATTGAAAATAACTTTATACGCTCCAGGCTTAAGAGCGACTTCTTCACGTTCATACTCGATCTTCTCAACATCGCTTATCTTCCTTTCCTTATTGTCAAAATCGATCTTTCCCGCACTCGCAAACCGACAAACTTCCTTTAGCGTGATATCGATCCCCGCAGGCTGGTATTGACTTTCGTGGATGTTTTCAAAGAACTCGCCTGCTTTCAAATGATGTTTTGGAAGAATCATAGAAATGAAGTTGCAGAGAAACATTTATAACATATGGAACCGATATTGCAAGATAGGTGAGTTCAATGCTTACGCCAAATTATAAAATATTCATAGAAGGAAAGTGGGTAGACTCAGATACAAAAAAGACATTCGACAGCTTTAACCCGGCAACTGAGAAATCAATCGGAAGATTCCAGGAAGGCAATGCAGAAGATGTGAAGAAAGCGATCGAAGCAGCTGAGCGCGCTTTTCCAGCCTGGTCATCAATGCCTGCGCCTAAACGAGGGGCGATCCTCTTTAGGATTGCGGAACTGCTCAGGAAAGACAAGGAAAGGCTCGGGAAACTTGTAACAACAGAGATGGGAAAAGTCCTCAAAGAAGGTTTGGGGGATGTGCAAGAATCGATAGATGTTTTCGAATATATGGCTGGTGAAGGCAGGCGATTGTTTGGCCACACAACTACAAGCGAACTTAAAGAAAAATTCGCAATGACAATTCGAAGGCCAGTAGGTGTAATGGGATTGATTTCACCATGGAATTTCCCGATCGCGATCCCTTCATGGAAGATGTCCGCGGCGCTGATATGTGGAAACACGATGGTGATAAAGCCAAGTTCGGATACTCCGCTCTGCTCGATCGAACTTGTGAAGATAATGGAAAAGGCAGGCGTTCCGAAAGGAGTCGTAAATTTAGTTACCGGACCTGCATCAAGCGTTGGTCAGGAAATCGTGAAGAACAAAAAAATCGACGGACTTTCGTTCACCGGCTCGCGCGAGACCGGCGAATGGATAATCGCAAATGCAGGAATCAAAAAAGTCGGGATGGAATTAGGTGGAAAGAACCCGATAATAATTATGGATGATGCGAACCTTGACCTTGCTTTGGAGGGTGTGGTTTGGGCGGCTTTCGGGACAACAGGACAGCGATGCACAGCTTGTTCAAGGCTCCTCTTGCACAGTGCAGTGAAAGAGCGGTTTATGATCATGCTTCAGGCAAAAGCCCAGACACTGAAGATTGGGGATGGATTGAAAAAAGAAACTGATGTCGGGCCGCTAATCAACAAGGCAGCAGCTGATAAGGTAGAGAAATACGTGGCAGTCGGAAAAGAACAAGGTGCGAAACTGTGTTGTGGAGGCACTCGCCCAACTGGAAAAGGATTTTATTATTCTCCAACAATCTTCGAGAACGTAACCCCAGATATGAGGATTGCACAGGAAGAGATTTTCGGGCCAGTCTTATCCGTCATAGAATTCAAGACGCTTGATGAAGCGATCCAGATAGCGAATGCAACCGAATACGGCCTTAGCAGTTCGATATACACAAACAATATCCGGAATTCCATGCGCGCGATCGAGGGAATTGAATCGGGAATAACAT